>NZ_JBEYYT010000576.1:0-5043 GCF_040645715.1 Spirillospora sp. NPDC046719
GTCGCCGCCGCGTTCCGGGACGAGGCGCTCCCGCCGCTGCGCGCGACCCCGATCGTCCCCGCCCGGCTCGGCACGGACGCGCCGCTGGTCGGAGCGGCACTGCTCGCCGGAACCCTGCTCGCCGGATCCCTGCCCGCCGGGTCCGCGCCCGCCGGGTCCGCGCCCGCCTGAACCCTGCCCGCCTGAACCCTGCCCACCGGCACCCCCGTGAACAGGAGCGCCCGTTGAACGCCGAGACCTTCGCCGCCGCCGTCGCCGGGCGGCTCATCGTGTCCTGCCAGGCCCCGGACGGGCATCCGCTGCGCGACACCGGCGCGCTCGTCCGGATGGCGGAGGCGGCGGCCGCGGGCGGCGCCGCCGCGATCCGCTGCGGCGGGGTCGGCGGGACCCCCGACGTCGCCGCCATCGCCGCCGCCGTGGACGTCCCCGTCATCGGCCTGACCAAGGACGGCACCGGCGGCGTGTTCATCACGCCGACCGTCGAGGCCGCCCGTGCCGTGGTCCGGGCGGGCGCGCACGTCGTCGCGGCCGACGCCACGTTCCGGCCGCGCCCGGACGGCCGCCCGCTCACCGAGACGATCAAGGCGGTCCAGGGGGAGGGCGCGCTGTTCATGGCGGACGTGGCGACCCTGGACGAGGGCGTCGCCGCCGCCGAGGCGGGCGCCGACATGGTGGCCACGACCCTCGCCGGGTACACCGTCCCCGGCCCACCGCCGGACGGCCCCGACCTGGACCTGGTCCGGGCGCTGCGCGCCGAGCTCCCCGGCGCGCTGATCGTCGCGGAGGGCCGCTACCACGCGCCCGCGTCGGCGGCGGCCGCGATCGAGGCGGGCGCGTCCTGCGTGGTGGTCGGCACCGCGATCACCGACCCCCGCTGGATCACCGCCCGCTTCGCCGCCGCCCTCACCCCGCGACGCGACGCGCGGGCGTGAGGAGGGCGCTCAGGTCGGCGGCGGCCTGGCGCGCGGCCCGGTCGGCGGTGGCGGACACGCCGCCCAGGCCGAAGAATCCGTGGTTCAGGGTCGGCCATTCGCGGTGGACGACCGGGACGCCGGCGGCGGCCAGCGCGGCGGCGTAGGCGCAGCCCTCGTCCCGCAGCGGATCGAAGCCGACCGTGTGGATCGCGGCGGGCGCGGCGCCCGCGAGGTCGGCGGCGCGCAGCGGCGACACCCGCCAGTCGTCGCCGCGGCCCGGCGGGCGGTACAGCTCGGTGAACCACCGCATCCCGGCCAGCGTCAGCCCGTGGCCGTCGGCGCGTTCGGCCCGGGACGGGTAGAGGGCGTTCACGTCGGGGTCGGCGTACCCGCCCGTCGCGTCGGTGACGGGGACGACCAGCAGCTGCCCGGCCAGCTCGACGCCCCGGTCGCGGCAGGCGAGCGCGACGGACGCGGCGAGCTGCCCGCCCGCGCTGTCGCCCGCCACGGCGAGCGGCCCGGTCCGGGTCGCGGCGAGGTGCAGCGTCGCGGCGAGGCAGTCGTCGAACGCGGCCGGGAACGGGTCCTCGGGCGCGAGGCGGTAGTCCACGCCGATCACCGCGGCGCCGGTCCCGACCGCGAGGCGCCGCATGTGCTGCCGGTGCGTGCGCAGGTCGCCGGCGATCCACCCGCCGCCGTGGAAGAACGCGACGGCGGCCTCGGCGGGCCGGGGGCCGGGCTCGACGACCAGCGCGGGCACCGGCCCGGAGGCGGTCTCCAGGACGGTGGCGTGCTCGGCGAACGGGACGGGCGGGTCGGGCAGCAGCGCGAGCGACCGCTCGTTCACGGCCAGCGAGTGGCGCCGCGCGCCCTCGACGGACGCGTCGGCGGCGGTCGGGTCCTCGGCGCGGCGCCGCAGCCACTCGGCGATGTCGGGATCGAAACCGGTGCTCACGGAACCGGGCCTCCTTTGCTCAGGACGTAGGACATCCTACATTGCACCTGCGGGCCGTCCAGGGGCCATGTCCCGGACTCACCGGGCTGAGAGGTGCAGTGAACCTCGCACCGGAGCCGAGTGGCGTGAATCTCGGTGGCTTCGGGTCACACGACACAAACGACCTGAAAGAGCGCGCCTAACGTCATGGGTAGAGCTGATCGCCGGGTCGGCGGAGGCTCGGGGCGCGGTGGCCGCCCCGGGGAGAGGAGCGCTGATGTTCATCATCATCGTGTTCGTGGCCCTCGTGCTCGCCGGGGCGCTGGGGTCCCTGGTCTACCTCGCGGTGTTCGCGCGGGCCAGCCGCAGCGACACGCTTTTCACGCCTCCGGCGGGCCTCGGCGCGCGCGCCGCGCGGCGGGTGACCGGAGTGTACGTCCGCGACCCCCGGCAGGAGGGCGCCCTGTACCACCGCGGCTCCCCGCGGAACACCGGCCCCGTGATCGGGGCCGACCGGCCGGAGGACGACGGCCGGATGCGCGGCGAGCTGGTCGGACGGTAGGACGGCGGGACGAGGGGTCTCCGGGGCGCGATGCCCCGGAGACCCTTCGGTGTCAGGACCGGCCGGTGTCCCGGTAAGCGGACTCCGGGACGTGGTTCGGGATCGTGGCGAACTTCCCCGCGCCGCGATCGAGGACCTTGACCGTCGCGGACTTCAGGTCGAAGTAGAGGCCCACGAGCTCCAGCTCGCCGGCCTCGGCGCGCTCCCGGAGCCACGGGTAGGTGAGCAGGTTGTCGAGCTGCTGCATCACGTTGAGCTGGCTGAGCCGGGCCAGCGGGTCGTCGCCGTGGTCCGCCTCGGCGTGGAAGCGCTCCAGCGTCGGCTTGCCGAACTCGAGCCAGCGGGTCAGCCCCTCCAGGTGCGCGACCTCTGCGCCGCCCGCCATCACCGCGGCCATCGCGCCGCAGTTGGAGTGCCCGCAGACCGCGATCGTGCGGATGTCCAGCACGTTGGTCGCGTACTCCACCGTCGCCATCACCGAGTCGTCCGGGACGGCCGAGTCGTGCGGCGGGACGAAGTTGCCGACGTTCCGGTTGATGAACAGGTCGCCGGGCCCGCTGGCGGTGATGATGTTGGGCACGACGCGCGAGTCCACGCACGTGATGAAGAGGAGCTCCGGCTTCTGCTCCATCGCCAGCTCGGCCATGATCGGCCGGACCAGCCCGGCGGTGCTGTCGTGGTACTCGCGGACGCCGTCGAGCAGGACGGACGTCGGGGACGGGGGCTCGGCGGCGCTTCCGGAGCGTCGCTGCCGGTTCGCCCATGGAGCCCACCAGCGCGCCGGGGGGGACGACTTACGCGACGAAGACATATCACCTGTCACCCCTCTTTCATACCAACCCTCGTGAACCTCGTCGATGTCGACCCTGCCCCCTTGGCGTTCGTGCGCCAGCCGCCACTGGTGGACGGCGTCGAAGGCGGCATGGTCCATGAAGTCGACGTTCAGGTCGAGGTCGACGTCCGCACCCGCCGGAACGGACCGCAGCGCGCGCGTCACCTTCGGAACTCCGAGGAACGTCAGTGTCCCCTCCACGACAACGTGCCAGCGGGGCGGAACGATTCCGTCGCCCGGCGCGGGGAGCAGCCGCTCGGTCCGGACGGTGAGCCGGGTCAGCCGCCGCAGCGCCAGCACCGCCGTGACGGCGATGCCCAGCAGCACGCCCTCGCCGAGGCCGAGGACGACCACGCCGGCGAACGTGGCGGCGTAGGCGGGCGCCTCCCGGTGGTCGCGCAGGTCGCGGATCCGCGCCGGGTCCACCAGGCGGACGCCGAGGACCACGAGCAGCGCCGACAGCGCGGACAGCGGGACGCGCTCGATCACGGGACCGCAGGACACCGCGAGCACCAGCACCCACACCCCGTGCAGGACGGCGGACAGCCGGGTCCGGGCGCCCGCCTCCAGGTTGGCGGTGCTGCGGACGATCACGCCCGCGACCGGCAGGCCGCCGAACAGCCCGGACACCGCGTTCGCCGCGCCCTGCGCGGCCAGCTCCCGGTCGAGGTCGGTGGGCGGGACCCCGGCGGGCCGGACGCGGTCGACCGCCACGCTGCACAGCAGCGACGCCACGGCCGCCACGACCGCGAGCGACACGACGGCGCCCGCGACGCCGTGCGGTGACCCGTGCGGCAGCTCCGGGAGGCCCCAGCCGTGCAGCATGGACCCCGGCAGGTCCACCCGGTCGACCGGCCAGCCGAACGCCCACACGGCGGCGGTGGCGGCGGCGATGGCGGGCAGCGGACCGGGGACCAGGCGCAGCCGGCCCCCGCGCGGCAGCCGGGACCAGCCCAGCAGCACCAGGACCGTCAGCGCGCCGACGAGCGTCGAGTACGGCGCCGGGTGCAGCAGCTGCCCGGGCAGCTCCCGCAGGTTGGCCACGGCGGACTCCTGCGGGCCGCCGCCCAGCACGACGTGCACCTGGGCCAGCACGATCACCGCGCCGACGCCGGCGAGCATGCCGTGCACCACGGCGGGCGACACCGCCAGCACGACGCGCGCCACCCGGCTCAGGCCGAGCGCCACCTGCAGCACCCCGGCGAGCAGGGTGATCGTGCAGGTGGCCCGCCAGCCGTAGCTCGCGATGAGGTCGGCGACCAGCACGGTCAGCCCGGCGGCGGGGCCGCTGACCTGCAGCGGCGACCCGCCCGCGAGCCCGGCGACGACACCGCCGGCGACGGCGGCGACGAGCCCGGCGGCGACCGGCGCGCCCGAGGCGACCGCGATGCCCAGCGACAGCGGGATCGCGACCAGGAACACGACGAAGGACGCGAGGACGTCCCGGCGCACTGTGGATGCGTTGAGTGGCTTTGAAGTCACTCAACGTATCCAATCAGGATTCTCCGGTATCCGCCCGGGACGCACGGCCCGCAGCGCGCCGGACACCCGTCCGGTCACGCCGCCCCCGGAGAAGGACGCGGCGTCCCCGGAGAAAAGACAAATACAGGTCCACTTGCTGCGACAACAAAGAAAGCTACCATTCCAATGGCAGCTTTTTTAATTACTTTTTTCATTTGTTTTCCTCCGTAGTATCATTTTCAATAACATCAGTCTTAGAACTTTTTGATTTCAAATAATTCACAAGTTCTTGAAACATCGGATTTACTTGGCAAATCAATTGAATCATTCGTGCACCAAA
>NZ_JBEYYT010000577.1:0-5027 GCF_040645715.1 Spirillospora sp. NPDC046719
CCCGCGGGTCGCGGGCCGTGACGGCGGCGCTGTCGCCGCGTTCCAGGACGGTCTCGGCGAGGGCCCGTCCGAGCCCGGTCGAGCAGCCGGTGATGAACCAGACGGTCATTTCTGTACGTCCTTCGTATGCGTGGCTTCCACCGCTTCCGTTCCGTCCGAGGCGCTGCCGGCGGCGAGGCTGCCGAGCAGGGCCAGCGCCTCCTCGGACGCGCTGCCCGGTGCGGCCTGGTAGACGACGAGCTGCTGCCCCGGGGCGCTGTTCACGGTCAGCGACTCGTAGGTCAGCGTCAGCTCGCCGACGAGCGGATGCTGGAAGCGCTTCGTCTCATGCGTCTTCTGGCGGATGTCGTGGCGGGCCCACAGCCGGCGGAACTCGGCGCTCTTCACCGACAGCTCGCCGACCGTCTCGACCAGCGCGGGATCGTCCGGGTCGAGCCCGGCGGACGCCCGCAGCCCGGCGACGGTGTTGACCGCGACCCGGTCCCACTCGGGGTAGAAGTCCCGCCCGCCGGGGTCGAGGAACACCAGCCGGACCAGGTCGCCGCTGTACGCGTGGCCGTCGAACAGGGCCTTGCCGAGCGGGTTGTGGGCGAGGACGGTGAGCGTGCGGCCGAGCACGACCGCCGGGGTGTTCGGCCAGGCGTGCAGCATCTGCAGCAGGTTCGGGCTGACCCGCTCCCTGCGCGGCGCGCGGCGTCCCCTGGTCTGCGGTCGCGCGAGCTCGTGCAGGTGCGCGGCCGCGTCCTCCTCCAGGTTCAGCGCGCGCGCCAGCGCGTCGACGACCTGCGCCGACGGGTTCCGCTCGCGGCCCTGTTCCAGCCGCACGTAGTAGTCGGCGCTGACCCCGGCCAGCTGCGCGACCTCCTCGCGGCGCAGCCCGGCGACCCGCCGCCGCGGCCCCGGCTCGATGCCCGCGTCCTCCGGCGGGACGAGCCCGCGCCGCGCCCGCAGGAACTCGCCGAGTGCGTTCTCCCTGTCCATGCCTTCGAGGCTAGGCGCGGCGGGGCGGGGCCGGGCCCGTCAAGGTGGCCCCGCCGCACCCACCCTCACGCGGTCGGCAGGCCCTCCCGCTCGGCGATCACGCCGAGCGCCTCGTGCAGGGCGGCGCGCCGGTCCCCGCCGAGGTCGGCGGCGATCTCCTCGTCCACCTCCCGCGCCGCCTCCGCGCACCTGCGCAGCAGCTCGCGGCCGTGGCCGGTCAGCGTGAGGACCTGCCGCCGCCGGTCGGCCGGGTCGCGGCGCCGCTCGATCGCGCCCAGCCCCACCAGGTGGTCGGCCAGCGCGACGACCAGGCTCGGCGCGACGCGCATCCGGGTGGCGAGGTCCTGCTGCGACGCGGCGACGCCGGCCTCCAGCGCCGTCATCAGCCCGGCGTGCTTCGGCTTCAGGTCGTGGGCGGCGATCCGCGCGGCGAACCGGTCGCCGTAGATCGCGCCGAGCGTCGCGAGCCGGAACGCCACCGTCGAGGGCAGGCCGCCGGCATCGCTCATGCCCCCGATGCTACTCGCCGTGAATCATTCTCCGGCTGAATCGTCCGGGTGCTCGGCGCAGAGGCAGCCGACGCCCCTCTCGATCCACTCCCGGCCGGCCCATTCGGGGTGCCGCTCGATCATCAGCGCCCGGACCTCCTCGGCGATCTCCTCCTCGCCCGCGGCGGAGTCCCGGCGGGCCCAGGTCTCGTCGCGCAGCAGTTCCAGGTAGTCGCGGACGTCCGCCAGCAGGTCGGGGCCGCCGATGTCCCCGTGCCCGGGGACCACCACGCGCGGCGCCCGCTCCGCCAGCCGCCGCATCACCGCGATCCAGCGGGTCCCGGAGACGTCGGTGTCGTGCGGCGGGAACCACGGGAAGATCGCGAACTGGCCGGCCTCGGCGAGGTCCCCGGTGAACATCACGCCGGCGTCCGGGACCGTCACCACCTGGTCGCCCCGGCTGTGCGCCCGGCCCGTCGCCCGCAGCCGCACCACCCGCCCGCCGAGGTCGAGATCGTGCGCCTCGCCGTAGACGGTGTCGGGCGCGCGCAGCTCGACGCCTTCGAGCTGACGGGCGACCGGCGCGCCGAGCCCGCGGAACATGTGCAGGTAGCCGTCGCCCTTGGCGGCGAGATCCTCCGCCTGCGCGGCGTTGACCAGGTACGTCGCCTCGCCGGCGAACGCCTGCGCGCCGAACGCGTGCTCGGGGTGGAAATGCGTCGTCGTCAGGTACAGCCTGCGGCCCCTGGCGTACTCGCCGGCGAACCTCAGCACCGCCTCGGCGTTGCGCGGCCCCATCCCCGTCTCGACGACCAGCACGGAATGCGCGCCGCCGATGACGCCGACGTTCGGCACCAGCTCCACGCCGCGGTTCGGGATCACCACGAGGTCGTCGGCGACCTCCAGCGCTCCGGCGACGTCCACGACCGGGTCGGGCCCCGTGTACTCCAGTGCTTCAGGCATGGCGTTACTCCTCGTCTCAGGAGCCTCCAGTGCATCGCCGGGGCGTCGCGGGCGTCCAACACCGGTTCCGTTCGCCCGATACCGTCCGGATATCGTCGCCGGTGATGGACCTACGCTCGCTGCGCTACTTCGTGGCCGTCGCCGAGGAACGCCACTTCGGGCGCGCCGCCGCGCGGCTGCACATGACGCAGCCGCCGCTGAGCCGGGCCATCAGGCGGCTGGAGACCGACCTCGGGGCCGTCCTGCTGGAGCGATCGCCGTCCGGGGTCGCGCTGACCGCCGCCGGGACGGTCCTCTACGACGAGGCGCGCCTGCTGCTGGAGCAGGCCGGCCACCTGCGCGCCCGCGTCGCCGCCGCGACCGGCGCCGCCACGCTGACGATCGGCACGCTCGCCGACAGCGCGCAGCAGGCGGGCACCCGGCTCGCCGCCGCGTTCCGCCGCCGCCACCCCGGCGTCGACGTCCGCGTCCGCGAGGCCGACCTCGCCGACCCCACCACCGGCCTGCGGGCCGGGCTCGTCGACGTCGCGCTCACCCGGACGCCCTTCGACACCACCGGCATCACCGTCCACGAGCTGCGCGCCGACCCCGTCGGGGTGGTCCTGCGCGCGGACGATCCGCTCGCGGGTCGCGGCACCCTGCGGCTGGACGACCTCGCCGGCCGCCGATGGTTCCGGTTCCCGGACGGGACCGACCCGTTGTGGGCCGCCTACTGGACCAGCCCATCCGATGGTCTGGCGGTGGACGGCCCCGTGGTGCGGACCGTCAATGAGTGCATCCAGGCCGTCCTGTGGAGCGGGACGATCGGGCTCGGCCCGCTCGCCGACGAGCTGCCCGACGGCCTCGTCTCCGTCCCCGTGACCGACATGCCGCCGAGCCGGCTGGTCGTCGCCTGGGCGGGGGAGAACCCCGGCCCCCTCATCCGCTCATTCGCGCAGATCGCCGCCGCCCTCCTCCGCTCCGACGCCCCGTAGGACCCATCAGGGCCGGCGGCCCGGCGGCGGCTCCGCGCCGAACACCCAGGGCGCGAGGACGACCTGCCACCCGTCCGGATCCTGGAACACGACCGCCCCGTGCTCCGACCAGTACGGGTTCTCCGGCGCGACCGGCCGGTGCCCGTGCCCGGCCAGGCGGGCCGCCGCCGCGTCCCGCGCCCCGGCGCCCCGGAGATAGAGGACGAGCTGGTTCTCCGGGTGCGGCTCCGGGATCCGGGGCGGCGCGCCGCTCTGCGTGATCTCCATGTGCACGGGCGTCCCCGGCAGGCCGAACACCACCCCGTCGTACCCGGCGTGGTCCCGCCATTCGGCCAGCACCGGCAGGCCCAGCACGTCCCGGTAGAACGCGAGGACCTCCTCGAAGCGCGCCGTCGGCCGCGCGAACCGCACGGCCCCGACGTCCAGGTGCTCAGGCCACATCGTCCCGGCCCTCGTCCGGCACCAAGAGGACGACCTTGCCCCGGCCGTGGCCGGTGGCGACCTCGCGGTGCGCGTCCGCCGCGCGGTCGAGGGGGAACGTCGCGCGCAGGTGCAGGCGCAGCCGTCCCTCCGCGTAGAAGCGCGCGGCCTCCGCGACGCGCGCCGACGACCGCTTGTCCGGGGTGACGCGCACGCCGAGTTCGGCGGCCCGCGCGTGCTCGACCAGCGTGATGATCCGGTTCCGGTCCCGGACGAGCTTCAGCGACACCTCCAGCGCGTCGCCGCCCGCCCCGTCGAGCGCGGCGTCCACCCCGCCGGGCGCCGCGTCCCGGACGCGCTCCTCCAGGCCGTCCCCGTAGGCGACCGGGATGGCGCCGAGCGAGCGCAGGTAGTCGTGGTTGGCCTCGCTCGCCGTGCCGACGACGGTCGCGCCGGCGATCCGCGCGAGCTGGACGGCGACCGCCCCGACCCCGCCCGCCGCCGCGTGGACGAGCAGGGTGTCGCCGGCGCCGACGCCCATCTCCTCCAGCGCGATGTGCGGCGTCATCACCGCCGCCGGGAACGCGCCCGCCACCTCCCACGGCATGCTCGCGGGCTTGGCCGTCACCGCCGCGGCCGGGACGACGACGTACTCCGCGTAGGCGTTGAGCCGGCAGTTGCCCATCACCTCGTCGCCCGCCCGGAAGCCCGCGACCCCGTCGCCGACCTGGTCGACCGTGCCCGCGAACTCGTTGCCCGGCACGCGCGGGAACCCCTCCGGCGTCCCCGGCGGCGTCCACCCCTCCCGGACGGCCAGGTCGAACGGCTGCACCCCCGCGGCCCGGACCCGGACTCGGACCTCGCCCGGCCCCGCCTCGGGCGCCCCGATCTCCATCGGCCTCAGCACGTCCGGTCCGCCCGGCTCGCTGAACCCCGCGACCCGCATGATTCCTCCCCAGAGTCGATCACGCAGCACGCTAGGACCTCGACCAAGGTCGAGGTCAACTCCGCCGCCCCGCCGAAAAGTGATGCCCGATTCGCTCGGTCACGTACGGATTTGTCATATCTCACTAGGATGCTGGCGTGCACGACGATCATGACGGCCTTCCGGCCGCCGGCACCGAGGCCCTCGACCTGGCGACCGCGCCGCTGCGGCCGCTGCCCGACGACCCGGCGGGCGGCGACGAACCGGAACCGGAGG
>NZ_JBEYYT010000578.1:0-5025 GCF_040645715.1 Spirillospora sp. NPDC046719
CCGCCCGCCCGCGCCGCGGGCCCGCGTCGGCGGCGGCTGGACGCTCCCGCTGCCGACCATCGACCCGCAGATCGTCACGCGGTCCGCCGCCGCGCTCGACCGGTACGGCCCGGACTTCTCCTACGGCCACTACCTGGCGGTCAAGCGGCTGCCCGTCGCCGCCGGGATGGCGGTGGGCTCCGGCGCGCTGCTCGCGCTCGCGCAGCTCCCGCCCACCCGGTCGCTGCTGCTGCGGCTCCGCGCGCCGGGCGAGGGGCCGTCCCCGGAGCGCCGCGCCCGCAACTGGTTCAGCGTGAAGTTCGTCGGCGAGGGCGGCGGGAGGCGGGTCGTCACCGAGGTCGCGGGCGGCGACCCCGGCTACGGCGAGACCGCGAAGATGCTCGCGCAGTCCGCGCTGTGCCTCGCCCACGACGACCTGCCGAAGACGGCCGGGCAGGTGACCACGGCCACCGCGATGGGCGACGCGCTGATCGCGCGGCTCACGGCCGCCGGCATCGCCTTCCGGGTGCTCAGCCGGAAGTAGCGCGGCCGGTGCGGCCGCGGCCCGGGACGGGGATGACCGCCTCGACGGTCGTGCCGACCCCGGGGCGGCTGGTGACGGTGACGCGGCCGCCCAGCAGCTCGGCGCGCTCGCGCATGCCGCGCAGCCCGTAGGAGTCGGTGCGCCGGGTCCGCTCCGCGCGCGCGCCTTGCGCGAACACCTCGCGCACCGCGAACCCCGTGCCGTCGTCGGTGACCTTCAGCCGGACCCGGTCGCTCGCGTGCTCCAGCAGCAGGTCCACGCACGTCGCCGACGCGTGCCGCAGGCTGTTGCCGACCGCCTCCTGCGCGATCCGGTACAGCGCGGTCTGCACGTGGTCGGGCAGCTCCTCCTCCAGCTCGCCCTCCACGGTCACGCTGACGTCGATCACGCCGGACGGCCCCGGGCCGTCCCCCGCCTCGCGGGCGAGCGTCGCCAGCGCCGCGGACAGGCCGAGGTCGTCCAGCACGGGCGGCCGCAGCCCGCCGATCGCGGCGCGCGTCTCCGCCGCCGCCAGCTCGCACAGCTTCCGCGCGACCATGATCTGCGCGAGCCCCTCCGGATGGTGCTCGGGCAGCGCCCGCTCGGCCGCCGACAGGTGGAAGCCGAGGCTGGCCAGCCGCTGCGCGATGCCGTCGTGGATCTCCCGGCTCAGCCGGGACCGCTCGGCCTCCTGCGCCTCGACGGCCCGCTCGGCGAACCGCTCGGCGGCGTGCTCGCGCTCCCGGGCCGCCCGCAGCCGCCGGCACGAGCACAGCACCGGGGCGAACAGCTCCGCCAGCGCGGTGACGAGCGCGACGTCGTCGTCCGGGCACGGGCCCGCGGAGCGGACGTCCACCACCGCGATCGTGGTGTTCCCGCTCCGGACGGGGATCGCGACGCCTCGTCCGTCCGTGTGCGCGCGGGCACGGCCGTGCGCGGCCACCCAGCCGACGTCACCCTCCCCCAGCGGGACGGCCGGGCCCGACCATTCCAGCGCCCGCTCCTCGTCATCCAGTACGTAGACGTCGCAGAACGTCAGCGCGCGCGCCGAGCGGACGACCAGCCCGGCCAGCTCCTCGGCCATCCGCGGCAGCTCCCGGTCCGAGCAGGCCACCGCCACGATCCGGATGAGCAGGTCGTTGCCGCGCCCGGCGAGCAGTTCCGCCGGCGACGGCGGTGAGGCCGGCGATGGCGGCGTCACCGGAACAGCCCCTCGCGCAGCGCGACCGCGATCGCCGCGGACCGGTCGGTGACCTCGAGCTTGCGGTACAGCGCCCGCAGGTGGCTCTTCACCGTCTCCTCGCTGAGCACCAGCCGGGCCGCGATCGCCTTGTTGGACAGCCCGCCGACCAGCAGCGACAGCACCTCGCTCTCGCGCTGCGTCAGCCCCCGGTTCGCGCCGGGCCAGAACTCGCCGCGGGTCAGCCGGGCCGCCGTCACCGCCATCCGCCCGGCGAGCGTCGGGTCGACGACGGTCTCGCCCTGCGCGACCTCCTCCAGGCGCCGCACCAGCTCCGGGCCGTCCACCCGTTTCAGCAGGTAGCCGCCCGCCCCGGCGCGCAGCGCCTCGAAGACGTACTGCTCGTCGTCGTACACCGACAGGAAAACCACCCGCGCCTCGGGGACGCGGCCGGTGAGCAGCCGGCACAGGTCGAGGCCGCTCTCGGGGCCGAGCCGCACGTCCAGCAGGACGACGTCGGGGCGCAGCGTGGTGACCAGGCGGGTGGCCTCCTCCCCCGTCCCCGCCTGTCCGACGACGCGCACCCGCCCGGCGAATCCGGCCAGCATCGCCTGGAGTCCGGCGAGGATCATCTCGTGGTCGTCCACCAGGACGACGCGTACGGGGGCGCCCATTCCGGCACGATAACAACCCGAAGCTACTCACCAGTAGCCCCGCTGCGGCCGGGCCTCCCGCCATCTCACCCCCGCTCTCACCCGACCGGGGGACGCACCCGCGCCGCGACCGCCGTACTCTCCCTGTCGAAAACGGGATTCCGCAGGACGGAGGAGCAAGGTGCCCCATCGGATCGTGCATATGCTCCGGGCGCGCGGGTCGGGCCGCCGCCCCGTCATGCTCGCCATCGCCGGGGACAGCGCCGCGGGCAAGACCACACTGACCAGGGGGCTTGTACGGTGCCTGGGGGCCGAGCGGATGACGGCCGTCTGCGTCGACGACTACCACCGCTACGACCGGGCCGAGCGCGCCGGGAAGCCGTTCACGGCGCTGCACCCCGACTGCAACCACATCGACATCATGGAGCAGCACCTGCAGCTGCTCTCGATGGGCGAGCCGATCCTCAAGCCCGTCTACGACCACGCCACCGGCGAGCTCGTCCGGCCGGAACTGGTCGAGCCCCGCGACTTCGTGATCGTCGAGGGCCTGCTCCCCCTGCACACCCGGCTCGCCCGCGCCTGCTTCGACATCACCGTCTACCTGGACCCGCCCGAGCCGCTCCGGCACTCCTGGAAGGTCCGCCGCGACTGCGACAAGCGCGGCTACAGCCCCGAGCAGGTCATGGCCGAGCTCGCCCGCCGCGAGCCGGAGAGCGCCGCCTACATCCGGCCGCAGCGCAAGTACGCCGACATCGTCGTCCGGTTCGCGCCCGTCGAGGGCCGGCTCGACCCGCCCGGCACCCCGCTGTCCGCCGAGCTGCTGCTGCGCCCCACGATCGACCACCCCGAGCTCGCCGACGTGCTGGACGGCGCGTCCGGCGACGCCGACAAGCTGCTGCACCTGCGCCTGCACCGCGACGACGACGGGCGTCCCGTCGACGCCCTGCACGTGCACGGCTACGTCTCGCCCGAGGAGTCCCAAGTGGTGAAGAAGGCCATCTGGGAGCGCCTCGGCGCCCGCGCGGGAGCCGGCCTGCCCGACCCCGACGCCCTGGGCCGCCTGGGCGACGCCGGCACCAGCGACCCCCTGGCCATCACCCAGCTCCTCCTGCTCTACCACCTGCTCGACGCCGACCACCGCCAGGCGGCGTGAGACCCCGCGGGCGCGCGGGGAGGCCCCGGGGCTTGACCTGTGCCTCGGGCCGCGCGCACCGCGGCGGCCGGGAGAGCGCCCCCAGCGGGCGCGAGGGGCGCTCTCCTGGTCCTTGCATTGCCCTTGGCGTCAGGCGCTGGGGCGCCTTCCTTCGGCGGGCAATGCCTGCGATCGCTGCATCGCTCCGACTCGCCCTGGGGGCTCGCTGCGCGATCGCCAGGTTCCGGTCCGCGACGGCTGAGGTCAGGGACGGTCCAGTGCGGGCGGGTGCGGGGCTGAGGACGGAAATCGCCGGAGGCTAAAGCTCGTGCCAGGGAATCTGGGGGCGGTCGGGGGCGACGACCGCCAGGGACTGGCCGCCGCGGACCAGCTCGCCCGGGTCGGACGTCAGCCGGAACCGGGCGTTCGGACGGTGCGACTCGCCGACGGCGAGCAGGGTGCTGCCGCGGCGCAGCAGGAAGATCGCCACGTCCAGGCGCGGCCACTCGCCGGCGCCCTCGGGGACGTCCACGCGGTACAGGGTGCCGTCGGCGTCGAGGGTGCTGGCGAGGTTGTGGTAGATCGCGGCGACGCCGGGGTTGCGGATCGCGACGGCGACCACGGCGGGATCGTCGATGTCGACCGGCTCGATGTCCGGGCCGACGAGGGCGAGCGCCTCGGTGATCTCGGCGCGGCGGCCGCCGTCGTGCACGCCCGCCAGCAGGTGGACGGGCGGCTCCCCGTGCCGCCGCAGGTAGGCAGAGACGCCCAGCATCACCCGGACGGTCTCGTCGTCGGTGCGGCCGACCACCACGACCGTCCGCGCCGCCTCCAGGCAGGCCCTCTGGTAGGCGGTGTCGTCGAAGGCGACCACGTCGTACAGCTCCGGGTCGGGGTTCTCGCCGGCCAGCTCGCCGGGCCAGAAGACCGTGACGACCGGGGTGCGGGCGAACGCCGGGTCGGCGCGCAGCTGGGTGATGATGGCGCGCAGCCCGTCCCGCTCGTACCCGACGACCACGATGTGCCGCTTCACGTGCAACTGCGCCTGGCCGTTGGCCCGCATGGTCCTGCCCCTCGCCATCCAGAGCGTCAGCTCGGCGAACAGCACGAGCCCCGCGGTGAGCCCGGCCACGATCACGATCACGCCGCCGATCCGGCCGCCCGTCGAGGACGGGTACAGGTCGCCGTAACCGGTGGAGGTGCCGCTGACGAAGAAGTACCAGATGTAGTTCCACGGCCGCTTGATCTCGGCGCCGGGCTTCTCGAACACCGCGATCAGCAGCCAGCCGACCCCGAACGCCGCCAGCAGCACCAGGGCGGGCGCGCGCCAGGACCGCGCCGCGACGCGGTGCGCCAGCCGCAGCAGGATGATCGGCATTCGCGCAGCGTGCCAGCAGGCGAAATACCGCGTCAAGCCCGGAAATGCCTGTGATGCTCTGGGAGACGGCCACGGTGCGTGACCGGACCGCGGGGTTGGGCGGTGGGGGGCAAGCGCCGGGGTGCCGCCGGGCGGCCGAAGGTGGGGCGCAGGGCGGGCGGGCGGGCGCTCGCCGAAGAT
>NZ_JBEYYT010000579.1:0-5001 GCF_040645715.1 Spirillospora sp. NPDC046719
GGCGATCCGCGCGACCCGGCGACGGACGTCGGCCCGCTCATCAGCGACGCCCAGGTGCGCCGCTGCGAGGACCACGTCAGCGCCGCGCGCGCCCACGGCGGACGGGTCGTCGCCGGCGGACGCGCGCGCCGCGACCTCGGCGGCCACTACTTCGAGCCGACGGTCGTCGACCTCGACGACACGGCGAACCCGCTGGCGCAGGAGGAGACCTTCGGGCCGGTCGTGTCGGTGATCGGCTACCGCGACCTCGACCACGCCGTGGAGCTGGCGAACGACACCGTCTACGGGCTGTCCGGGGCGGTGTTCGGCGCCGCCGACCGGGCGCTGGCCGTCGCGCGCCGCATCCGGGCGGGGACGGTGCTGGTCAACGGCGGCTACTTCGGGCCGTTCGCGTCGTCCGGGGGCCGGCGGCACAGCGGCGGATGGCGGGAGCGCGGACGCGAGGGGATCCGCGCCTACCAGCAGCTCAAACACATCACGGCGACGAGCCTGTGACCGGCCGCGACGGAAAGGCACGCCATGCTGCTAGAGGAGATCGCCCGGCTCGACCCGGACAAGATCCGCACCCTGTTCGACACCGGCGGCGAGTACCGCCGGGCCATCTCCGGCGGGGACTACGTCGAGGACTTCCACGCCGACCTGCGCCGGGCCCGCGAGAGCGGACCCGTCCACGAGGGCTGCGTCGAGGAGGCGCTCGGCCTGCCCCGCCCCGAGTACGCGCGGCGGTGGACGGAGCCCGCGTTCTCCGCGTTCGACTACGCCACGGTCAACGCCGTGTTCCGCGACGCCGAGACGTTCGACTCCGCGATCCTGCGCGGCACGTTCGCCACGTTCGGCCCCAACATCCTCGGCATGGACGGAGCCGAGCACGCCCGCCACCGCGCCGTCGTCCAGCCCTCGTTCGGCCGCGCCGCGATGCGGTGGTGGACCGACCGCTGGATCACCGGGATCACCGGCTCCCTCCTCGCCCGCGTCGAGGGGCGCGGGCGGGCCGAGCTGAACCTCGACTTCTGCGCGCTGCTTCCGCTGCTGACGATCACCGGGAGCTTCGGCGTCCGGATGGCGGAGGCGCTGCGGCTCCGCGAGGTGATCGAGCGGATGATCGGCGCCGACGTCCCGCGCGAGGACAAGCTCGCCGCCTCGGCGGCCGCCGCGGACCTGCTGCTGCCGCTGATCGCCGACCGGCGCGGGAACCCGCGGGACGACCTGATCAGCAGGCTCGTCCGGGAGCGGGTCCGCGACGCGGACGGGACGCTCCGCGGGGTCACCGACGAGGAGGTCCTGGCGTTCGCGCGGCTGATCCTCACGGCCGGCTCCGGCACGACGTGGCGGCAGCTCGGCATCACGCTGTGGGCGCTGCTGAACGACCCGGGCCAGCTCGAGGCCGTCCGGCGCGACCGGTCGCTCGTCCGGGCGGCGATCGAGGAGTCGCTGCGCTGGGAGGTGACCGACCCGACGTTCTTCCGCAGGGCGACGCGGGACACCTCGCTCGGCGGCGTCCGCATACCGGCGGGCTCCCGGGTGGCGCTCTGCCTCACCGCCGCGAACCACGACCCGGCGCGCTGGGAGCGTCCGGACGCGTTCGACGTGTTCCGGCCGCTGCGCCCGCACCTGTCGTTCGCCGGCGGTCCGCACGTGTGCCTCGGCATGCACCTCGCCCGCGCGGAGATGACGGTGGCGCTGAACGCGATCCTCGACCGCCTGCCGAACCTGCGGTGGGACCCGGACGTCCCCCGCCCCGTCCTGATGGGCCTGCAGATGCGGGGTCCGGACCGGCTCCCGGTGGTGTTCGGATGAGCGGCGGCACGGCGGGTGGCGAGCGTCCGGAGGTCACGGTCACGCCGCGGACCTGCGCCGGCACGGGCGTGTGCGCGTTCTACGCCCCCGCCACCTTCGAGCTCGACGAGCGGGGGAAGGTGCGGATCGCGTCCGGGGGCGGCGACGGGTCCGCCCGGGACTCGGCCGAGGACGTCCGCAACGCCGCCGAGGCGTGCCCGACCCGGTCGATCAGGCTTCCCTCCACCGAATCGAGATGACTGTTCTCTGTGTCGAGAACGTGATATTCACAGACCGTCGGCGACCGGCGCCGGGAAGGGGAGCCACCACCATGCGAACGATCCCTGAGGCGCTGGTCAAGCGGTACGAGGCGGAGGGCTGGTGGACCCGGGAGACGCTCGGGGAGATGCTCGCGGGGGGCCTCGCCACCGCGCCCGACGCGGTGTTCCGGGTGCATTCGGCGGTGCGGCCGTGGTCGGGGACGTTCCGTGATGTGGAGGGGGTGGCGCGCCGGCTGGCCGCCGGGCTGCGGGCGCGGGGTGTGGGGCCGGGTGATGTGGTGGCGTTCCAGTTGCCGAACTGGATGGAGGCGGCGGCGGTGTTCTGGGCGTCGGCGTTCCTGGGGGCGACGGTCGTGCCGATCGTCCACTTCTACGGCCGCAAGGAGGTCGGCTACATCGTCAAGGCCGTCCGGCCGCGGGTGTTCGTCGGCGCCGAGCGGTTCGGCCGCCTGGAGTTCCAGCCCGAGGTGTGCGCGGACGTGCCCGTCGTGGGCGTGGTGGGACGCGATTTCGATGACCTGCTCGCCGCAGACCCGATGCCCGGCGTGGCCGCCGCCGACCCGGCCGGTCCCGCGGTGATCGCGTTCACCTCGGGCACGACGCGCGACCCCAAGGGCGTCGTGCACAGCCACCGCACGCTCGGCTACGAGACGCGCCAGCTGTCCGACCGCTATCCGCCGGACCTCGCCCGGCAGATCATCTCCGCCCCGGTGGGCCACTTCATCGGCATGATCTCCGCCTTCCTGATCCCCGTGCTGCGCGGCTGGGGAGTGAACCTCGCCGACGTCTGGGACCCCGGCCGGGTCCTGGCGCTGATGAAGAGCGACGGTCTGACCGTGGGCGGCGGCGTCCCGTACTACATGACGAGCCTGCTCGACCATCCCGACTTCACCCCCGAGCACCTGCCGCACATGCGGTTCGCGGGCCTCGGGGGAGCGGCCGTCCCGGTGGCGGTCACCACGCGCCTGACGGATCTCGGCATCACGGTCCACCGTTCCTACGGCAGCACCGAGCACCCGTCCATCACCGGCTCGCACCTCACCGCGCCCGAGGCCAAGCGCCTGCACACCGACGGCAAGGCCCTGCCCGGGGTGGAGATCCGGCTCGGCGAGGACGGTGAGATCTTCAGCCGGGGTCCGGACCTGTGCGTCGGGTACACCGATCCGGAACTGACGGAGCGGGTCTTCGATGATGAGGGCTGGTACCGCACGGGCGACATCGGGGTGGTCGATGAGGACGGGTATCTGACGATCACCGATCGCAAGTCCGACATCATCATCCGGGGCGGGGAGAACATCAGCGCGCTGGAGGTCGAGGAGGCGCTGCTGGGCATGCCGGGCGTCGCCGAGGCGGCCGTGGTCGCGGCCCCTGACGCCCGGCTCGGCGAGCACGCCGCGGCCGTGGTCCGGCCGAAGTCGGACGGTCCGCCGCCGACGATCGAGGAGATGCGGGCCCATCTGGAGCGGATGGGGCTCGGCCGGCAGAAGTGGCCGGAGGAGCTGCACGCGGTCGAGGACTTCCCGCGCACCGCCAGCGGCAAGGTCCAGAAGTTCCTGCTGCGCCGGGAGATCGCTGCGCGCGCCGCGGACGGGTAGGCGGCGGCCCCCACCACCCGTGGAATCTCAGTTCTCAATATGCGAGAGTCAAGTTCTCGCTGAGTGATGGGAGCTTCTGGCATGCGCACGATCCCCGCTGAGCTGGTCAAGCGGTACGAGGCGGAGGGCTGGTGGACCGGCGACACGATCGGGGACCTCCTGGCGCGGGGGCTCCGCGACGCCCCTGACACGGTGTTCCGGGTGCATTCGGCGGTGCGGCCGTGGTCGGGGACGTTCCGTGATGTGGAGCGGGTCGCGCGCCAGCTCGCGGCGGGGCTGCGGGAGCGCGGTGTGAGGCCCGGAGATGTGGTGGCGTTCCAGTTGCCGAACTGGATGGAGGCCGCGGCGGTCTTCTGGGCGTCGGCGTTCCTGGGTGCGACGGTCGTGCCGATCGTCCACTTCTACGGCCGCAAGGAGGTCGGCTACATCCTGCGGTCGATCCGCCCGCGGGTGTTCGTCGGCGCCGAGCGGTTCGGCCGCCTGGAGTTCCAGCCGGACCTGTGCGCGGACGTGCCCATCGTGGGCGTGGTGGGACGCGACTTCGACGACCTGCTCGCCGCGGACCCGATGCCCGGCGTGACGGCCACGGACCCGGCCCTTCCGGCGCTGATCGCGTTCACGTCCGGCACGACGCGCGACCCCAAGGGCGTCGTCCACAGCCACCGGACGCTCGGCTACGAGACCCGCCAGCTCGCCGGGCTGTACCCGCCCGACCGGGGCCGGCAGCTCACGTCCGCGCCGGTCGGCCACTTCATCGGCATGGTGAACGCCTTCCTGATCCCCGTCCTGGACGGGACGCCGGTGAACCTCGCCGACGTGTGGGATCCGGCGCAGGCGCTCGCGCTGATGAGGAGCGACGGCCTCACCGTCGGCGGCGGAGCGGCGTACTACATGACGAGCCTGCTCGACCATCCGGACTTCAAGCCGGAGCACCTCGCGCACATGAAGTACGCGGGGCTCGGCGGCTCGTCCGTGCCGGTGGCGGTATGCGACCGGCTGGCCCGGCTCGGGATCACGGTGTTCCGCTCCTACGGCAGCACCGAGCACCCCTCGATCACCGGGTCGCGGCACACGGCTCCCGAGCACAAGCGGCTCCGGACGGACGGGGACGTCCTGCCCGGGGTGGAGATCCGGCTCGGGGAGGACGGTGAGATCTTCAGCCGGGGCCCGGACCTGTGCGTCGGCTACACCGACCCGGAGCTGACCGAGCGGGCGTTCGACGATGAGGGCTGGTACCGCACCGGGGACGTCGGCGTGGTCGATGAGGACGGGTATCTGACGATCACCGATCGCAAGTCCGACATCATCATCCGGGGCGGGGAGAACATCAGCGCGCTGGAGGTCGAGGA
>NZ_JBEYYT010000580.1:0-4997 GCF_040645715.1 Spirillospora sp. NPDC046719
GGCGGCCCCGGCCGCCCGGGCCCGCCACCGCGACGGCGGCACCGACGCCACGACCAGCGCCAGGCCGAGCAGGAACAGGATCCCGAGCGTGCCGAGGTTCATGTACCCCATGACGAAGGTGTTCGGGAAGGACCTCCGCGCCGTGTTCCGCATCGCCCACACGGGGTCGAGGAGCCACAGCAGGCCGACCGCCGTGAAGAGGGCGCCCGGGATCAGCGACGCGAGAGGCGACACCCGTGACCCGACCAGGAGGCCGAGCACGACCGCCGCGGCCAGCAGGAGGGCCATCCCGGCCCACAGCTCGCTCCCGTGGTAGTTGCGGAAGGCGTAGGTGCCGTACCGCGCCGCCGAGGACGCCTTGTAGGCGCCGAAGGTCAGGCAGAGCGAGAGCACCACCGTCGCGATGATCCCGACTACCGCGCCGATTCCGTGGCGTGCGCCGTTGGACATGGCAACCTCCTCGCGTCCGGCGGGCGTGATCCCGTCGAACCTAACCCTGAGACGTGCGGTAACGCACGAGGGTTCAGGGCAGTTCTGCCGGATTTCGCCGTTACACCACCGGTTCGCCGGGTTTGGCGGGCGCCGGCTGGCCGAGCCGCGGCGGGCTGGTCAGGAACCCGACCCCCCAGGTCACGTGCATGGTCGCGAAGACCAGCGGGAGCCGGACCCAGGCGGACGGCGACAGCCCGCGCCCCTCGACGGCGGCGCCCACGATCATCGCGGCCGCGTACCCGCCGGGCAGGAGCCAGCCGGGCCAGAACCCGAACGCCCCGGCGACCACGCCCGCCGTCATCGCGACCACGGCGATCGGCGGCGCGAGGTAGCGCAGGTTGAGGGTGCCCTGGTGCTCGCGGCCGACGACGCGGCGCCACCGCCCGGTGTGGAAGTACTGCTTGGCGAGGGCGCGCAGGTTGGGCCGGGGACGGTAGGTGACGCGCATCCGCGGGGTGAAGAAGATCCGCCCGCCGGTCTGCCGGATGCGGTGGTTCATCTCCCAGTCCTGGGCGCGGGTGAAGGTCTCGTCGTAGCCGCCGACCCGGTCGAGCGCGCTGCGCCGGAACGTGCCGAGGTAGACGGTCTCGACCTCGCCGGCCTCGCCGCCGGTGTGGAAGCGGGCGTTGCCGACGCCGATCCGGGACGTCATGGCGCGGGCGACGGCCTGCTCGAAGGGGGTGACGCCCTCGGCGGCCATGATGCCGCCGACGTTGTCGGCGCCGGTCTCCTCCATCGTCTCGACCGCGGCGCGGACGTAGTCGGGAGGCAGCAGCGAGTGCCCGTCCACCCGGACGATGATCGAGTACTGCGACGCCCTGATCGCGATGTTGAGGCCCTGCGGGGTGCGCCCGGTGGGGTTGGCGACCACGACGATGCGGGAGTCCTCGCCGGCGAGCCGGCGGGCGATCTCCTCGGTGCGGTCGCGGGACGGCCCGACGGCGAGCACGAGCTCCATCTCGCCGGGGTAGTCCTGGGTCATGATCCGCCGGACGGAGTCCGTCAGGTGGCGCTGCTCGTTGAGGACCGGCATGACCACCGACACCGCGGGCCAGGTGCGTTCGCCGCCGGTGCGCTGCTGCGTTCCGTGCCGTGTCGTGCGCTGGGCGTGGGGAGATGGATTCATGTGGGCTCGCGGGCGCACCTCGGCCGTGGCGACGGGGTGCCGCGGCCGGAGGGGTGCCCCCCTTCCTCTCTCTCGCTTGCTTGTCTGACGCAGCCCACGCCACCCAGGTTTGCGTGCGGGCCGCCGGGGTGTGGTCAAGACGGCGCCACGTTACTGCAAGGACACGGGGCCCAGGTAGCGAACGGACGGGTGTTCCCCACTTTAGAGTGGTGTGGACCCACGCGAGAACGAGGTCTTCGGGAGGCGGGCGTCGGCATGGCAGACGGGCACGACTCGGGACGCGGCGACGCCGACCCGCTGGAGCGCTACTTCCGGCCCAGACCCGCAGGTGGGGCGGCCGAAGGCCCCGCCGACGACGGCGACATCGAGGGCGTCACCATCGACGGGATGCCGGCGCCGCGGGTGAAGGTGGACGGGCGCGGGCCGCGGCGTCCGGGCCGCCGGATCAGCCCGCGGGCGGCGATGAGCGCGCGCCGGCAGAAGCGTTTCCTGACGCTGACCGGGACGATGTCGGCGTTCGTGCTGCTGACCTCGGGCGGCGCGTGGGCGTTCCAGAACTACGTGACGGGCGCGATCGACAAGGTGCACGTCGGCGGGCTCGGCAAGGGCAAGGACGGCCCGAAGGGCGCGATGACGATCCTGGTGGCCGGGGTCGACCGCCGCGAGGGGCTGACGAAGGCGCAGCAGAAGGCGGCGAAGCTGGGCCACGATCCGGGCGAGCGCTCCGACACGATGGAGCTGGTGCACGTGTCCCGGAACCACGACCGGGTGTCGATCGTGAGCCTGCCGCGCGACTCGTACGTGACGATCCCGGCGCACCGGTCGAACGGCTCGGAGGGGGCGAAGGGGCAGCAGATCGGGGCCCGTCCCGGCAAGCTGACCTGGGCGTACCAGTTCGGCGGCCCCGACCTCACGGTGGCGACGATCAAGCAGGCGACCGGCGTGTCGATCGACCACTACATCGAGGTGAACTTCTACGGGTTCGTCAACATGGTGGACGCGCTCGGCGGCGTGGACGTGTGCACCGAGCAGGCGGTCGACGACCCGAAGAGCGGGCTGAAGCTGCCGCAGGGCAAGTCGCACGTGGACGGGCTGAAGGCGCTGGCGTTCGCGCGGGCGCGCTACACGCTGACCGGCGGCACCGACCTCGGCCGGATCGACCGGCAGCAGCAGTTCATGGCGTCGATGATGAAGCAGGCGCTGTCGTCGAAGACGCTCAGCGACCCGGTGAAGTCGACGAAGTTCCTGAACGCGGCGCTGAAGTCGCTGCGGGTGGACCCGGAGCTCGCCAAGAGCCTGCCGAAGCTCGCCGACCAGATGAAGGACCTGTCGACCGACAGCCTGACGTTCGCGAACGTGCCGCTGGCGAACCCGGGGTACAACGCGCAGCTGTGGAACTCGCCGACGCCGCAGTCGACCGTCCAGTGGGACGAGGCGAAGTCGAACGACCTGTTCGGCCGGATCCGGCACGACGAGCCGCTGACCGAGACGAAGGCGCCGAAGCCGAGCGCGTCGCCGTCGAAGACGCCGTCGGACGGCCCGACGGTGCCGCCGGACGACATCAGCGTCCGCGTCCTGAACGCGATCGGGACGCCGGGGCTGGCGACGCGCGCGGGCTCCCAGCTGACGAAGGACGGCTTCCACGTCACGGTGGTGCCGGGGGTCGCGCGGCGCGGCCTGCAGCACACGCAGATCCAGTACGGCCCGGGCCGCGAGGACTCGGCGAAGACCCTGGCGGCGGCGATCCCGAACGCGAAGCTGAAGGAGGTCTCGTCGCTGGGGTCGCGGGTGCAGGTGATGGTGGGCGCCGACTGGGACGGCGTGAAGAAGGTGAAGGTGGCCTCGCCGTCGCCGGCGGCGTCGCCCGCGTCCGGTTCCTCGCTCGACTCCGGCACCGCCACGGAGAAGCTCTGCCACTGACGATCTAGAATATCGTTCTAGACAGTGGAGAGGAGCAGAGCGGTGGACGGTGACCTCCCCGAGGCGTTCTACGAGCCGCTCGGCGGCGGCCGGTTCCGCAGCACCCCGGCCACGGCGGGCCCGTGGTCGCCGTCGCTGCAGCACGCCGGCCCGGTCGCCGGCCTGATGGGACGGGTGTTCGAGCGCACCGATCCCGTGCCCGGCACCCGGGTGGCGCGGGTGACGGTCGAGATCCTCTCCCCCGTCCCGGTCGCCGAGCTGGAGGTGACCGCGCGGGTCGTCCGCCCGGGGCGGCGGATCGCCCTGCTGGAGGGCGAGATGACCCACGAGGGGCGGCCGGTCGTCCGGGCCACCGCCTGGCGGATCCTGGCGGCGCCCGCCGGGGTGCCCGAGACCGTCCACGCGCCTGCCGCGCCGCCGCTGCCGGACGCCGCCCGGACGTTCACGGCCGCGCCGGAACTGCACACGCACGGCTACCTGTCGGCGATGGAGTGGCGGCTCGTCGAGGGCTCGTTCTTCGTGCCGGGCCCCGGGACGACCTGGGCCCGCGCCCGCGTCCCGCTGGTCGCCGGGGAGACCGACTCGCCGCTGGTGCGCGCGCTCACCCTGGCCGACAGCGCGTCCGGGATCGGCAGCCAGCTCGACCTGTCCAAGTGGATGATCATCAACACCGACCTCACCGTCGCGCTGCACCGCGACCCGGACGGGGAGTGGCTGTGCATGGGCGCGTCGCTGAGCGTCAGCCCGCACGGCAGCGCGCTGTGCGAGGCGACCCTCGCCGACGGTCACGGAGAGTTCGGCCGGGTGCTCCAAACCTTGATCGTGGACGAGCAGCGAACCTCCTGACCTGGGTCGATGGCCGCCCAGATGATCGGCGTCCGATTCTTGATCGACTACTCTGGGTAGTGCAAGGCGTGCACAGAGAAGTCACCGTCAGGAGTCCAGAGAATGTCGACAAGGTTTCTCGGCCTGATCAGCTCGACCGCCGTCGCCGCGCTCGCGGTGACCGGCTGCGCGGCGCGGACCGACGCGCGGCTCACCGCCGCGGAGGCGCCCGTCCCGTCGCCGAGCGCGTCCGCCGGGGCGGCCGGCGCGGCCGCGCCCGCCGCGGCCCCGAAGGGCAAGAAGAGCGAGGCGAAGGACGGCACCGACCTCAACGCCTGCCTCGACGCCGACTGCGAGGTGGAGGTGAAGAGCGGGCAGCGGATCCCGCTCGACCCGAAGTACGGCGTGGACGGCATCGACGTCCGCACCGACGGCCCGCGGGTCGTCTTCACCGCGAACGGCCGCGACAGCAAGATGGTCACCTCGATGGACGCCACGTGGGCGGGCACCGGCTCGTCCTCGACCGTCAACGGCCTGACCTTCCGCCCGCGCATGACCAAGGACGGGAAGATCATCGTCCAGGTCAGCCACGACTGACCGGGCGGCCCGGCGGGCGGCCACCGGACGTCCCGGT
>NZ_JBEYYT010000581.1:0-4941 GCF_040645715.1 Spirillospora sp. NPDC046719
CTTGACGGCCGCCCACTGGGAGTTGGTGGTGCGGGTGATGTTGACGCCCGCGGCCCCACGCGGCACACCGTCACGGCGGCCGCGGACCGGGCGGCGCGCCCCACGCGCCGTCCCCCAGGGCGGCACGATCCACGCGTCGCCCCGCGGCACCGGGAGAGCGTGCCGCACCGGTCTCTCCGAGACCCGGCCGGCCCGGCCCACCGTGCGCACGCCGTCAGCGTGCATGGCGCTGAGAGCGCGCCACGCTGGACCACACAGGGCTCCGGCCCGGGCGGTCCCCCGGACAAGGGGCCGCCGCCATCACAACATCAGCGCCGCTCTTTCGCACGCGGGACAAAGGGTCCCGCGCACGGGCCCCATGACGCCCACAGGATCGCAGCGGCAGCGCCGAATCCGCGCCGTGCGGCGCGGAACCGGGGACCCACCTTCACCGGAGTCCGGAGCACTTCCGGACGGACATTCCGGTACCCGGGGTGAATCGGTGCGCCTCTTCCGGCACGACCGGTGAGAGCCGCCGTAGGGCCACTTCCACGCCCGAACCCGACAGCTAACCCGGTAGGCGTCTGGAAGAAGGAGTGAACACTGTCCACCTACCCTCAGCAGAACGCCCCGCCGCGGCCGGATGACGGGCCCGGACGGGCCTCCTAGCCGAAGGCACCAATCTCTCCGGGCGCGGCCGTCCGCCGCGCCCACCGCCGCGCCGCCCGCCCCGCAGGGCGCGGCGACGGCTCCGGTCACGGCGCCGGGCTACTCGCCCCGCGAGCCCGTGATCGGCTCCTCGTTCGCCGACCCGTCGGTGATCAAGGCGGGGGACGCGTACTACGCCTACGGCACCAACGACGCCGGCGCCAACATGCCGGTCGCGTCCGCCCCCGACATCACCGGCCCGTGGAAGCGGCGCGCCTCCGACGGCCTGGTCCGGCTGCCGTCCTGGGCCACCGGCGGCCGGACGTGGGCGCCGGAGGTGGTCCCGCCCGGCGCCGGCAACGGCAGCTACGTGCTCTACTTCACCGCGCGCCACAAGGAGAAGGACAAGCAGTGCGTCGGGGTGGCGACCGCGTCGTCCCCGGCGGGCCCGTTCGTCGCCCTGGACGGCGATCCGCTGGTGTGCCCGCTCGACCTCGGCGGCGCCATCGACCCGTCCTCGTTCGTCGACCGGGACGGCGGCCGCTACCTGCTCTACAAGACCGACGCCCGCAAGACCGCCGCGATCTGGCTGGTGCGGCTCAGCCCGGACGGCCTGTACCTCGCGGGTCCGCCGCGCAAGATCATGGCGCGCGGGAAGGACGACCCGGTGCTGGTCGAGTCCCCGGTCCTCGTCTTCCGGGGCGGCAAGTACGTGCTGCTCTACTCGGCGGGCTGGTACTTCGAGACGAACTACCAGACCAGGTACGCCGTGTCCGCGTCGCTGAACGGCCCGTACGAGAAGGCGAAGGAGCCGCTGCAGAGCACCGGCCGGTACGGCGACGACGTCAAGGGGCCGGGCGGGGCGAGCATCGTGACGGACGCGAGCGGCGACCACCTGGTGTTCCACGGGCTGCTGGACTACCGCTCCAGCAAGCACATCCGGCGCGGCATGTACGTCGCGGCGCTCGCGTGGAACGGCTCGCAACCCGTCCTGCAGGGCGTCCCCACGCGCTACGAGGCCGAGCAGGGGCGGCTCAACGGCTGCGTCGCCGCGCTGCCGCGGCCGAACGCCTCGGGCGGGCGCGTCGTGGGCCCGTTCGACCGCGACGGCTGCGGCCTCGACGTCCCGGTCCTCGCGCCCGCCGCCGGGCGGTACTCGGTGAAGGTCGCGTACGCCAACCGGTCGGGCAACGAGTCCCACCTGCGGTTCTCGGTGAACGGGACCCCGGAGACGACGCTCACGCTCCGCAGGACGCAGGGGGCGGACTGGACGTCCACCGAGGTCCAGGTCGACCTGAACGCGGGCTGGAACACCCTCGGGCTGGCGCGCGGCGACGGCCAGGGCCAGATCGACTACCTGGAAGTCCGCTAGCGCTCCGAGGTGTCGGCTAGGGCTTCGCCGTGCCGGCGTGCGGCTTGGGCGTCGCGGTGCGGGTCTTGGGAGACGTGGTGCGGGTCTTGGGCGCCGTCCGGTGCGGCTTCGCGGCGGGCCCGTGCGGCTTCGACGGGGACTCGTACGGGCCGGTGCGCACGTACAGCGTCAGCTTCCCGCCCTTGTACGTCCAGACGTGGGCGATCCGCCAGGGGCCGGTGGCCCGGATCATCAGGCGGCGCCGTCCCACCAGGGGCCCCGGGCGCTTGCCGAGCGATCGGCTGCCCATCACCCACAGGCGCTGCGCCTGGCTGAGGGGGGCGCGCAGCTCGTTGGGGAACTTGTCCCGGCCCAGGATGTTGCCCGCGCTCACCGGGTCCTCGGCCATCCCGACGTCGTCGAGGCGGCCGAACGCGTCCGGGTAGGCGGCGGCGTCCCAGCGCACGACGGCGCCGAGGTAGAGGATCGCGTCCCCCCGGTGCGCCTCGCGGCGGACGACGTCGGCGGGCGTGCGCAGGTCGTCCAGCTTCGCGTCCTGCCGCCGGACGTCCAGCTGGGTGGGCACCGTCACCGCGGCCATCGCGACCGCCACCGCCGCCGCGAGCAGGGCGCCGGCGGGAGGACGGCCCACGCCCGCGAGCAGCGCGAGGCCCGCCCCGGTCAGCAGGGACAGCGCGGGCAGGCAGAACAGCACGTACCGGTCGATGAACATGGGGTCGGCCACCAGCGACACGGCGATCAGCACCGCGGGCGGCAGCAGCAGCCACGGCACCGCGACGGCGGTGAGGGGCGCGCCGGAGTCCCGGCCGCGCGCCCGGACGCCCGCGACGGCGCCGGCCACCGCCAGCGCGAGGACCGGCGCGACCAGCCAGTGGTTGCCGGTCATGAACTTCAGGAGCCGCCAGACGGTGGCCGACGACGGCCTCGGCAGCCAGTTGACCTGGTCGGACTGGCTTTGCGCGGCCAGCACGAACGGGATCAGGGCGGCGCCGGCGAGGCCGCCGCAGACCGGCCACCGCAGCCACGTGCGGGGCGCCCTGTCGCGCGTCGCCAGGAGCGTGACGCCGTGCGCCGGGAGCAGCAGCAGGGCGTCGAGGTTGAGGAGGCCGAGGAACGCGATCGCGACGCCGTAGCCCGCGAGCCAGCGCCAGGGATGCCGCCAGCCCGGGCCGACGCCCCGGACGAGCAGGTAGGTGGCGAGCACCGCCACCGCCGTCACCATCGCGTACGAGCGGGCCTCGATCGCGTACTTGGAGGCGGCGACGGAGCCCGCGTAGACCAGCCCGGCGAAGAGCCCCGCGAGCGGGCCCGCGCAGCGCCGCCCGATCAGCACGATCCCGGCGGCGGCGGCCGCGGTGGCCAGCGCGCTCGGTAACCGCAGCGCCACCTCGCCGTCGCCGAAGACCAGCACCCACGGCCGCATGATCAGGTAGTAGAGGGCGTGGACGAGGTCGAGATGGTGGAAGACGCGCAGCATCTGCCCGGTGGGCCGGCCGGCCACGCTGACCGTGGCCGCCTCGTCCAGCCAGAACGCCGGGCCGCCGATCCCCGCGACGGTGACGGCCAGCGCCGCGACCGCCGCGGCCAGCGGCGCCGCCGGCCCGGCGAGCCACCGCGCGCGCTGGGGGGCCTCGTCCCGGGCGGGACTATCGAGGGCGAGGCGCGTCATCGGGAAGTACCTCCAGGCCGGCCTCGCGCAGCAGGTCGGCGGTCGGTCTCGGACGGCTGAGCAGCCCTTCGCGGACGCCGCGCGCCAGGGCGCGGCGCAGCACGGCGCGGTCCCGGGATCCGGCGAAGGTGCGGGCCCAGCGCCGCAGCGTCGACCCGGCGTACAGCACCCGCTCCGCGGGGGCGAGCCCGCGGCTGCCGGCGAACAGCCAGATCTTGTTGCGGACCTCGAAGTAGAAGCGGTCGCCCGGGTCGGCGTCGGTCGACCCGAACGTCCTGGTCTTGTGCACCACGACGCTGTCGCGGCAGACCAGCCCGCGGCGGCCGCGCAGCAGCCGCATGGTGAACTCGAAGTCGTCGTTCCACAGGAAGTAGTCGGCGATCGGCAGCCCGCGCTCGCGGACCCGCGCCGCGTCCACGAGGATCGACACGAACGAGGCGGAGCGGACGGGATAGCCGTTCACCGCCTCGGCCCGCGCGCGCTCCGCGGCGGACGCCCGGGGCTTCTGCCGCGGCGTGTTCATCGGGTGGTCGCGGCCGTCCGTCCACACGACCCGGCTGCCGACCAGAACCGGCGCCTCCGCGCCGTCCCCTCCGTCGCTCGCCGCCTTCAGCAGCGCGTCGAGCGCGCCCGGCTCGGGGACGGTGTCGTCGTCCATCAGCCAGAGCCAGTCGGCGTCGCCCTTGAGGGCCTGCGCGATGCCCGCCGCGAAACCGCCCGCGCCGCCGGTGTTGCGCGACAGCTCCAGCAGCTCGGCGTCCGGGAACCGGGCCCGCACCATGTCCGCGGTGCCGTCGCCGGACGCGTTGTCCACCACGACGACCCGGTCCGGCGGGCGGGTCTGCGCGCCGAGGGCGGTGAGCGCCTCGGCCAGCAGTGAGATCCGGTTGTAGGTGACGACCACCGCCGCGACGACCGGGCTCATCGGCCCATGCCCGCCCGGCGGACGGCCCGGCGCAGTGCCGGCGCGGGCTGGGCGGACGCGACGTCCAGCAGCCTGCCGAGGCCCTCCTGCACCCCGGTGAGGTCGGCGCGCAGCTGCGCGAGCCCGACCCGCTCCCTCGCCTCCGAGAGCTTCTCCAGCAGGTGCACGATCACGTTCGTCGCCGCCTCGGCGACCTCGGACTCGGGCAGGTCGCGGGGCTGCAGCGCGGTCGCGGGACCGCCGGCGGAGGTCAGCTCGTCGAGGTCGCCGTGCACCTGGTACCCGGCGACGCGCAGCGCGGCGACGATCTGGCGGGTGCGCTGCGCCGCCCAGGCGGCGTGCTCGGGC
>NZ_JBEYYT010000582.1:0-4931 GCF_040645715.1 Spirillospora sp. NPDC046719
CCCCTTCGGCGTGGGCGCCCGCCCTGGCGCGCAGCAGCCGGGCGGTGCTGGTGAACCACTCGTGGTGCTCCTGCTCGAACCGGCGGCCCCGCAGGCACGTCAGGTACGGGCCGATCGGCGTGGCGCTGCGCAGGAACGTGTGCTCGTCCAGGTCACCGCGCAGGCGTACGAGCATGCGCTCGAACAGCTCGACCTTCGCGGCGGACATGCGGGCGCGCTCCTCGAGCTGCGCGATCACCGCGTCCGCGGAGATGTGGTCGACGGCCTGCACCATGACGAGGATGTTCTCGCGGATGGTCCCGGGTTTCGCGGGCGTGCTGGCGAAGTGCTCCAGCTCGTCCACGCCGGCCCGGGTGACGGTGTAGACGCGCTTGTTGGGTCGGTCGTGCTGGATGACCTGCCGTCCGCTGATCAGTCCTTCGGTCTCCAACCTCGACAGCTCGGAGTAGAGCTGCTGCGGAACGGCGTGCCAGAAGTTGGAGACCGACAAATCAAAGATCTTGGCCAGCTGGTAGCCGCTGTACTCGCCGTCGAGCAACGCCGCCAGGACCGCGTGACGCAAGGCCATCGGACTTCTCTCCCTGCTTGACTCAGGGTGATGCCCGACGTTATCAGACAACGACATGATTAGTCATGCTTTTGACTAGGTCGAGTATGGACGAATTTCGCGACGCCCGGTTCGAGGTCCGCCCCGAGCGCCCCGATCTCGCCGTCCAGCAGCGCCTGGCGGGTCGGGCCGCGCCGCAGCTTCCCGCTCGTCGTGCGGCGCACCGAGCCGCGCCCGGTCAGCACCACGCTGAGCGCGGGCAGCTCGTGCGCGCGCGCCACGGCGGCCTTGATGAGCCCCGCGAGCTCGTCCGGCGTCGTCCCCACGGCGGCCCGCGTACTGATCTCCTGGACGAGCACGACCTGCTCCCGGCCGTCCTCGGTCGTCACGCCGTCGAGCACGAACGCGGCGCCGATCAGCGCGGCGGGATGGGCCGCCTGCGCGGTCTCCTCGATGTCGTGGGCGTGGATGTTGCGGCCGTTGACGATGATCAGGTCCTTGCGGCGGCCGGTGACGAACACCTCGCCGCCGTCGACGAACCCGAGGTCGCCGGTGCGCAGGAACGGGCCGTCGCCGTCCGCGGTGCGCGCCTGGAACGTCACGCGCGTCGCGACCGGGCTGCGCCAGTAGCCCGCGGCGACGCTGCCGCCGCGCACCCAGATCTCCCCCGCCCGGCCGTCCGGCAGCGGCTCCAGGCTGTCGGGGTCGACGATGCGGACGTCCAGGGTGACCGGGCGGCCGCTGCTCACCAGCCGCCGCACCGTGCCGTCCACCCCGTCCACCCCGGCCACCCCCGCGTCCGCCGCGTCGCCGCCCGGCCCCTCGCGCTCCTCGGACTCCTCCGCCGGCACGGCCCGGCCGCGGGACAGGGCGGCGGCGTCGAAGTCGCGGATCACCGGGCCCGTGCCCCACGGCGCGGCGCTGATGAGCAGCGTCGCCTCCGCCATGCCGTAGCACGGCATCCACATCCGCGGCTCGAACCCGGCGGGTGCGAACCGCTCGCACCACCGCTCCAGCGTCGCCGCACGGACGGGCTCGGCGCCGTTCTTCACCGTCTGGAGCGACGACAGGTCCAGCGCCTCCAGCTGCCGGTCGGTGACGCGGCGCAGCGTCAGCTCGTACCCGAAGTTCGGCGCGACGATGATCGTCGCGCGGTGCCGGGTGACGAGCTCCAGCCACAGCGCGGGCCGCTTGATGAAGGTGATCGGCGACGTCAGCACGTACCGCATGCCGAGGTACAGCGGCTCCAGGAACTGGCCGACGAGCCCCATGTCGTGGAAGTGCGGCACCCAGCCGACGCCGATCGACTCCGGCGTCCCCTGGATGCGCCGCCTGATCTCCTCGGCGTTGTACAGCAGGTTCCGGTGGGTGACCATCACGCCCTTCGGCTCGCTCGTCGAACCGGACGTGTACTGCAGGAACGCCAGCGTGTCCGGGCCGAACTCCGGCATCGTCCACGCGTCCGCGTCCGCGAGCAGGTCCTCCCCGCCGGCGGCCTCGGTGTCGAGGCACTGCACCTTCCCGGCGAGCCCCGCCTCCTTCAGCCATCCCTCCAGCCCCGCGAGATGGGCGCTGTCGGTGAGGATCCAGGTGATGTCGGCGTCGGCGATGATGCGGCGGGTGCGGTCGAAGCGCCCCGCGTCCAGCACCGGAAGCGGCGCCGGGACGGCCACGACCCGCGCGTACAGGCAGCCGACGAACGCCGCCATGAACTCCAGGCCCTCCGGATACAGCAGCAGGACGGCCCGGTCCCGCAGGCCGCGCTCCTCCAGCCGGCGGGCCAGCGCCCTGGCCCGCCGGTCCAGCTCGGCGAGGCCGAGCACGTCCTCCCGGTAGGCGCGGCCGGGGCCCGGCTCCTCCTTGACGAAGGTGAAGCCCCGCGCGTCCCCGTGCGTCCGCACGGTCTCCCGGACGGCCGACACGAAATCGATGTGCTTGCCCATGCTCATGGCGCCGTCACACGTCCTCGGCCAGCGTCGTCAGCGTGAACCAGCGGCCCTCGCCGGAGGAACGGAACATCGCGTCCTCAAGCGTCGGCAGGAACTCCTCCGACAGGACGGTGTCCGGGTAGGTGCGCTGCAGCAGCCGCTGGAGGCACAGGACGAGCCACTGCCCGCCCGCGAACGCGCCGCCGAACTCGCGGTGGTTGTGCAGCCACGTGAGCATGCACGACACCATCGCGTGCAGCTCGCAGTACCGGCGCGCGCGCATCAGCGCCGCCACCGACGAGGTGTCGCCCTCGCTCTCCCGGATGCCCTCGTCGACCTTCGCGCGCAGCGCGCCGATGCTCGACACCAGGTCCTTCAGCTCGGCGGCGACGCCCGGCGCGGCGTGCGCGTTCGCCGCCGCGAGCAGCTCCTCGGAGATCTGCTCGAACCGCTGCCCGACCTCGTCGCGGCCCTCGTTGGTGAGCTGGAGGCGGCGTCCGTCCGGCTGCCAGGTCGGCGGCGTCCGGGTCCAGGAGAACAGCTCGGCGAGCAGCTCGTCCTCGCCGCCCGTCTCGTCCGGCGGCCGGCAGAGGAACGGCAGCTGCGCCGCGACGTTCGCGAGGTTGACGTGCGTGGTGCCCTCGAAGATGCTCGCGATCGCGTGGTCGCGCTGCAGCTTCTGGAACACCCCGTGCGCGACGCCCTCGCGCAGGTAGCCGCGTGCCGCCAGGACCGTTCCCATGCTCGCGACGACCTCGTCCCCCTGCACCGGGACGAAGTACTTCACGATCGACGACCACAGGCTCAGCCGGCCCGGCGCGACCGTCAGCGCGCGCGCCACCGGTATCGCGACGCACTCGGCGATCAGCAGGTCCAGGTGCGCCTTCAGCAGATGGTCGCGGATCACCGGGATCTGGTAGATGTCCGCGCCGTAGAGGGTGCGCTGGTGCGCGTACTCCATCGCGATCCGCACCACCGCGTCCATCGTCCCGACCGACAGCGCCGCGATCGCCGTCCGGGTGATCTGCAGCGTCTTCAGGGTCTGGACGAGCCCGGCTCCGCGCCGCCCGATCACGCAGTCCGCGGGCAGGCGCGCCCCGTCGAACACGACGCCGCTGAGGTCGTGGCCGCGCAGCCCGACCGTCCGGACGGGCGGCAGCGTCGACCAGCTCTCCGGGGCCAGGGCCGTCTTGTCGACCAGCAGCAGCGAGAAGTCCCGCGGGCCGGTCCTGGCGTACGTCGTGACGAACCGCCCGCGCGTCGCGTTGCCGACCGGCCACTTCGTCCCGGTCAGCACCAGCTCGTCGCCCTTGCTCACCGCCTCGGACTCGCTCGCCATCACGTCGCTGCCGTGGTCGGCCTCCGACACCCCGAAGCAGGCGAGGTCGCCGTTCAGCACGCCGTCCGCGACCGTCCTGCGCTGCCGGTCGTCGCCCCACAGCCACACCGGGTTCACCGCCAGCAGGCCCGACCCGTACATCACCGCGACCGTGACGCTGCGCCGCGAGATGCCGCGGGTGACGAAGAACAGCTCCTCCAGCGTCGTCAGGCGCCCGCCCAGCCCGGACGGCACCAGGTACTTCGGGAACCCCCAGGCCCGGACGGCGTCCACCGCGCCGGGGGGCAGCTCGTCGCGCTCCTCGGCCTCGACGATCGCCTTGTAGGAGAACGGGCCGGCCTCGTCGTCCATGGGATCGCCGAGGAAGCCGTCCAGATCGGCTGCGATGCCGTGCGCCGGCGACAGGCCGGCGCGTGCGGGGACCATTCCGCTGTCCATCTTCCACTCCCTGTAGCCGAACTTGTCGCGGCGCCCGCGTGCCCTCACCGGCACGCGCCGCCGCCGGGACGGCGCCTTCCGGGGCGGCCCCCCGCACCCCCGGTCCGCGCCGCCCCATCACGAAGGGGGCGTCCCGTCACGCCCCCTGGTCCTCCATGCGGCGGCCGACCGCGCGGGCGAGCGTCATCGCCGCGGGCAGCGGCCGGACCATGACCGTCAGCCCCGTCACCAGCCCGGTCTCGCCGAACCTCAGCAGGTCGAGGCCCTGCACCGCCTTGCCCATCACCCGCGCGCTGAACACCAGCGCCTGGGACGGCGCGCTCGCCGGGTCCGTCCCGGCGAGCTCGTCGGTGTAGCGGAAGTCCTCGAACACCTCCAGCAGGACGCGCAGCAGCGCGGTGACCGCGTCGCGTCCCAGGTAGGGCTTCACCATCACCGGGCTGTGGAACTCGATGCCCGGGTCCAGGGCCCGCGTGATGGCGTCGAGGTCCTTGGCCTCCACCGCCGCTCGGAACGTTCCGGGGACCGTCACGTCGCCGCTCCCTTCGCTGTGACGGCGCGCGCCGCGGTGGCGGCGCCCGCCTCGGCGGCCCCGGCGGGGGCCCGCGCCCCGGGCCCGGGGGCGGCCGGGGGGGGGGGGGTGGCGGGCGCGGGGAACCGCCGCGGCGCTAGCGGGGCA
>NZ_JBEYYT010000583.1:0-4884 GCF_040645715.1 Spirillospora sp. NPDC046719
CGGGCGAACTCCGCCGGGCCGCGCTCGGCCAGCTCGGCGGCGCGCGCCCGCATGGCCGCGGCCTTCGCGGGCGCGGTGCCGGAGCCGCGGGTGGAGTCGGCGAGGACGAGGGCGTCCAGCCGGTCCGGGTGGCGCAGCGCGAACCGGGTCGCGATCACCCCGCCCCAGGACGTGCCGAGGACGCTCGCGCGGGCGATCCCGAGGTCGTCGAGGACACCGGCGGCGGCGTCGGCGTAGCCGTCCGTGCCGGGTGTGCCGGGCGGGTCGTCGGACTCGGCGTAGCCGGGCGCGTCCCAGGCGATGAGGCGCAGCCGTCCGGCGAGCAGGCGGCTCAGCGCGCCGAATCCGGAGCCGCTGGAGCCGATGCCGTGCAGGCACAGGACGGGCGGCGCGTCGCCGCCCGCGTCGTGCACCGCGATGCCGCGGACCTTCGCGGGCCGGTTCACGCGACCCGCCACGCGACACCGGGGACGAGGTCGGCCAGCGACCTCAGCACCGCGGGGGCGACGAGGCCGCTGGTCGCCGGGTTGCCGGGGTCGGGGAGGTTCGCGAGTTCGAAGCGGTACTCGCCCAGCGGCCCGGTGAACTCGACGACGTGCCTGGTCAGCCGGGTGTCGGGGGCCGCGACGAGGCGGACGCGCACGGCCGCGCCGTCACCGGCGGCCAGCGCCAGCGTCGCCGCCACGTTGGCGTTGCGCGGGAAGCGCGCCGCGGCCTCGCGGGCGTCCCCGTCGAAGACGGTCACGGGGTCGTCCCCCGGGCGCAGCGACCGCAGCCGTTCCGCCGTCCCCTCGTCCATCCAGGGCTGGACCAGCGAGGCGGGCGCCTTGGACGAGGTGAGCCGGACGCTCGCCAGCGGCCCGGCGAGCGCCGCCGCTCGGACGACGTCGAGGCCGCCCAGCGCGCCCGGGCAGATCAGCAGCCGGCCGGAGCGCGCGGCGCCGGCGGGCCGGGTGAGCTCGCGGAAGAACGCCTCGTCGGCCAGCGCGCCGACGGACACCGCGAGCAGGTCGCGGCCGGCGGCGAGCACCGCCGGCCCGTGCTCGCGCAGCGCCCGCTGGCCTGCGGCCTCCACCACCACGTCGGCGGAGGCGAGCAGGTCCGGCAGGTCGCGCACGGCCGCCGGGGACGCGGTGCGCCCGCGCGTGAGGACGCCGCCGAGCACCGCCCCGGGGACCACGCCCCGGCGCAGCGCCTCCGCCACGTTCGACCCGATCGCGCCGTGCCCGAGGAGGCCCACGCGCAACACGGCACCGTGCCCTGCCGCCACACCCGCTCCAAATACCTTGAGCCGAAAATACTTGGACTAAAGATATCTGGGAGCAAAGTGATCGCGCAAGCGGCTCGTCCCCCCGTCAGCCGCGGACGGGGAAGTTGCCGCGGAAGACGCCGTGCGGGTCGCGGGCGTCCTTGACGCGGCGCAGGCGGGCCAGGGCCTCCGGGGCGAAGGCGTCGGCCGCGGTCTCGGCGGGGTTGAGGAAGGTGAACGGCTTGCGGCCGCTCACCGGGAGGGCCTCGGCGAGCGCGCGCTGCCGGGCCGTGATCGCCTCGGCGGTGCGCGGGTCGGACGGGACGCCGAACATGTAGAGGGCGTACGGCTCGGCGAGCGCGCCGTGCGGGGAGTCGGACGGCCGGGCGAGCGCGCCGCCCAGATGCCGGACCTGGACGCTCAGCAGCGGCGCGATCGGGGCCGCGAGCAGGTCCTTCGCGGCGGCGTCGTCCAGGCGGGTCAGCAGCTCGGCGCGCGAGGAGCCCGCGCCGGGGTCGGTGGGTTCGGCGGTGATGGCGCCGAGCTCGTCGGCCGCCATCGTCCGCCTGCCGTCGGAGAGCGGGCGGGGCAGCCGGTCGAGGGGGCTCAGCAACTCGCGCGCCTCCGCCTCGCCGCCCAGGTACGTGGCGTCGACCGCGACCAGGGGATCGCCGCCGGGGAAGTGCAGCAGGTCCAGCCACAGGGTCAGCTCGCCGGGCGCGCCGGCGGTGATCCCCCGGAAGGCGTCCAGCACCGCGGCGGCGTGCTCGGCCGCCCACACCATCCGGCCCCCGAACAGGCGCGGCGCCGGGTGCAGCGCCAGTTCGAGGCCCGTGACGATCGCGAAGTCGCCGCCCGCGCCGCGCAGGGCCCAGAACAGGTCCGGGTCGCCGTCCGCGGTGACGTGCCGGGCGCGGCCGTCGGCGTCGACGACGTCCAGGGCGGTGACGGCGTCGGCGACCCAGCCGTGCGCGCGGCCGAACCAGCTCAGGCCGCCGCCGAGGGCGACGCCGGCGACGCTGACGACGGGGGAGCTGCCGGGCAGGCCGGTCAGCCCGTGCGCGGCGGCGGCGGCCTGCAGCCGGCCGGACCGCACGCCCGCCCCGACACGGGCGCGGCGGGCCGCGGGGTCGATCTCCACCGCGTCGAGGCGTCCGGTGCGCAGCAGGACCGTGCCGTCGGTGCGGCCGGTCGCGCCGTGCCCGCTCGGCTGCGTCGCGATGCTCAGCCCGGCCGAGCGGGCGTGCCGGACGAGCGCCGCGACGTCGTCGGTGCCGGCGGCCTCGACCACGGCCGCCACCGGCTGCTCGACGGCCAGGTTCCAGGGGCGGCGGGCGGCGTCGAAGCCGGGGTCGCCGGGCAGCAGGACCCGTCCGCGGACGGCGGACCGGAGGGCGTTCAGCGCGTTCATGGTGTTCCTTCCGTCGTGGCGGTGGGGGCCGGGCGGCGGTGCGCGAGGCCCCGCCGAACCTGGATGTCCGGCATCCGGATCACCTCCCGCAGATCAATCTAGAAGGCGAAGAGACCCGCGATAGAGTGCAATTCCATGTCCGAAACGTGGGTCAATCTGGCCGAGCGGATCGGCGCGGACCTGCATCTCGACCTGATCGGACCGGGAGGGCGCCGCGCCGCGCTGACCCGCGCGCTGCGCGCGGCGGTCCGGTCCGGACGGCTGGCCCCGGGCACGCGGCTGCCGCCCTACCGGTCGCTGGCCGCCGACCTCGGCCTGGCCCGCAACACCGTCGCCGACGCGTACGCCGAACTCGTCGCCGAGGGCTGGCTGACCGCGCGCCAGGGCTCCGGGACGCGCGTCGCGCCCCGCGCGGAGCCGTCCGCGCCGGGCCGCGCTTCCGCATCGGGCCGCGCGGGGGCGTCGGGTCGCGCTTCCGCGTCGGGGCGCGCGGGGGCGTCGGGGCGTGCGGGGGCGTCGCCGGCCGCACGCGGCGCGGACCATCCCGTGCACGACCTGCGGCAGGGGCAGCCCGACCCGTCGTCGTTCCCGCGCTCGGCCTGGCTCGCGTCGGCGCGCCGGGCGGTCACCGCCGCGCCGAACGACGCGTTCGGCCCCGGCGACCCGCGCGGCCGCCCCGAGCTGCGCCACGCGCTCGCCGAGTACCTCGCCCGCACCCGGGGCGTCCGCGCCGACCCGGAGGCCATCGTGGTCTGCTCCGGGTTCGCGCACGCGCTCCGGCTGCTGTTCGGCGGCGGCGTGCTGCGCGGCCCGCTCGCCGTCGAGGGCTACGGCCTGCCGTTCCACCGGGAGCTGCTGAGGCGGGCCGGCGTCCGCACCCGCCCCCTCGGCGTGGACGCCGACGGCGCGCGGATCGGCGAGCTGCCCGCCCGCGAGCGCGCCGTCCTGCTGACCCCCGCGCACCAGTTCCCGACGGGCGGCCCGCTGTCCGCGCAGCGCCGGACCGCCGCCGTCGGCTGGGCGTGCTCGGCGGACCGGATCGTCATCGAGGACGACTACGACGGCGAGTTCCGCTACGACCGCCGGCCCATCGGCGCGCTCCAGGGCCTGGCCCCCGACCGGGTGGTCTACGCGGGCTCCGTCAGCAAGAGCCTGTCCCCGGCCGTCCGGCTCGGCTGGATGGTCCTGCCCGGCCACCTCGTGGACGCCGTGCTCGCCGCCAAGGGCGAGCGCGAGGCGTGGGCGGGCGTGCTGGACCAGCTGACCCTGGCCGACTTCCTGCGGTGCGGCTCCTACGACCGGCACGTCCGCCGGATGCGGCAGCGGTACCGCGCCCGCCGGGACCGCTTCGTCACCGCCCTCGCCGAGCGCGCCCCGCACGTCCACGCGACGGGCATCGCGGCCGGGCTGCACGCCGTCCTGCGCCTCCCGCCCGGCACCGAGCCGGCCGCGCTGGACGCCGCCGCCCGCGCCGGCATCGCCCTGGACGGGCTGTCGGCGTTCCGCCATCCCGAAGCGCCCTTCCCACCGGAGGACGGCCTGGTCGTCGGCTACGCGACGCCGCCCGACCACGCCTTCGGGGCGGCGCTCGACGCCGTCCTCCGCGTCCTTCCCCGCTAGATGGCGGGGCGCCGCGACGCTGCCCGCGTCACGGCGCCCCCGGCCGGCGGAACCGCTAGTCGTCCGGGCCCTCGACCGTGTTGGGACCGTCGCCCGCCCAGTCCTCGTGGACCTCGGGCCCGCCCGGCACGACGACGCACGCGCCGACCGGGCCCTGCGCGACCTTCGGAGTGAGGACGCTCGACTTGATCTCATCGTTCTTCCCGAGCAGCGCCCACACGTCCAGCACGACGGTCTGCCCCGGCTTGAGCCTCTTGGGGTAGATCAGCGTGGCGTTCGCGGCCGCCTCCTTCGGGATGCTCCCGAACACGTCGTCGGCCGACCCGTCGTAGATCCAGTGCGCCCGCCCCGGCCTGCACTTCTTGCCGCTCGGCAGGAAGTTCACCTCCGCCGGGATCCCGAATCCCCGCAGCTTGCTCTGCACGCGCTCGGGGTGCGACCACTCCCGCCAGTACACCGCGACGGAGCCGTCCCGCCGCAGCTCGACCGCGTTGGCCTTGGCCTCGCCCCCGCCGGTGACCATCGGGATCGCGACCGTGGCGCCCGCCGCCGCCGCGACGACCGCCAGGCCCAGCCCGAGCCGGCGCCCGGGACGGCGCCGCGC
>NZ_JBEYYT010000584.1:0-4838 GCF_040645715.1 Spirillospora sp. NPDC046719
GTTCGCCGCCGGGCCGGCGGTTCGGCCGGCGGCCGGATTGCCGTTCTCGACAGGGGGGCGGGCGGGGGGCTGGCGCTGGCCGCACCGCTCGCAGTAGCCGTCCGCGTCGATCACCGCGCCGCCGCACTCCGGGCACGGGCGGGCCTCGCCCGCCGCGCGGCGCCGCGCGATCGAGGCGGAGCTCTGCCGGATGGTCGCGCCCTCCCGGGGCGCCGCGCCGCTTCCCTCGGGGCCGGCGGGCGGCGGGTCGCCGAGCTTGTGCCCGCAGTTCTCGCAGAACACGTAGCCCGGGTAGACGATCTCCCCGCACACCGGGCAGGTCGGTTCGGCGGGCTTGGCCGCGGCCGCGCCGTCGACGGGGGCGGCGGTCGGGTCGTCGGTCACAGCAGCGTCCTCGGGCGTACGGCGTTGGCGGAGTCGATGAGCAGGCGCGACTCGGCGCGGTCGCGGGAGCGGCGCGCCAGTTCCCGGTAGGTGCGCTCCAGCCGGCGCCGCAGCGGCGTCTCGGCGAGCGGCGCCCCCATGAGCGCACCGCCCTGCGCGCCGTTGCCGGAACCGGCGGGCAGCCAGTCGAGCGCGGCCTCCAGGATCTCGGCGGCGAGCCGGTCGCGCCGCTCGTCGTCCAGGTCGAGGCCCTCCAGCCGCTCGCCCGCCGCGACCAGCTCGGCCGCCGTCAGGTCCGCGGGCGCCCGGCCGCGCACCGCCGTCGCGACGGCCGCGACCAGCGCCGGCACGTACCGGATGGAGATCTTCGGCACCGCGTCCAGCGCCTGCACCGCCGCGGCGCGGCGGCCCGCGGCCAGGTGCACGCGGGCCAGCCCGAACGCCGCCGTGAGGTAGCCGTGGTCGGTCCGCCACACCAGCTCGAACAGCCGGACGGCCTCGTCCGGCGCGGAGTGCTCGCGGCAGTAGGCGAGGCCGAGCTTCGGCGCCGCCTCGCCGGGCAGCAGCGAGTACAGCCGGTCGAAGCACCGCTCGGCCTCGGCGACCCGGCCCGAGGCGAGGAGCGACACGGCGCGGAACCAGTCCACCCGCCAGTCGCCGGGAAGGCTCTGCGCGAGCCCGTCCAGCAGGGCCGACGCCTCGTCCGCGCGGCCTGTCTCGATCTTGACGCGGGCGAGCGCCAGCATCACCTCCGGGGTGCGCTCCGGCGCGCTCTCCAGCACCGGGCCGAGCTGCTCGTCGTCCAGCGCGGTCAGCCCGGCCAGGAACGCGGCGGCCGGGTCGGCGCCGTCCACCAGCGGCACCGGCAGCGCGGACGCCGCGACCTCCGGCGGGACGGGCGGCAGCGCGGACTCGGCCGCCAGGTCGCCCGCCATCCACGGGTCGAAGCGCTCCGGCCCGAACAGCGCGGACGGTGCGGGGCGCGGCGCGCCCTCCTCGGCGGCCAGCACCTCCCGCAGCACGCCGGTGAGCTGCTCCGCCATCTCCGCCGCGTCCTGGAACCGCTCCGCGGGCTCCTTGTGCGTCGCCCGGCGCAGGAACCGGTCGTAGGACTCGTACCTCTGGAGCAGCGGCACCTCCTCGCGCGGCGGCAGGCTCTCCGCGTACGCCCGGGTGTAGCCCTTGAACGGGAAGCTCAGCACGGCCAGCGCGCGCCCGACCGTGTAGAGGTCGGAGCTGATCGACGGGCCGACGTCGGCGATCTCCGGCGCCTGGTAGCCGATGGTGCCGTAGATGGCGCCGTCCGGGTCGTCCAGCCGCCGGACGCCGCCGAGGTCGATGAGCTTCAGCTCCTCCTCGGACTGGATGACGTTGTCGGGCTTGAAGTCGCAGTAGACGAGGCCCTTGGCGTGCAGGTAGTCGAACGCGCGCAGCACCTCGAGGCCGTAGGCGATGGCCTGCGTGAGCGGCAGGTGCTTCTCGCCGGTGGGCTGCGGCTGCTCCAGCAGGATGTCCTTGAGCGACTGGCCGCCGACGTACTGCATGACGATGTAGCCGTCGCCGTCGTGCTCGACGAAGTTGTAGATCTTGACGATGTTCGGGTGCTCGACCTCGGCGAGGTAGGCGCGCTCCGCCGCGGCGGCGGCCATGGCGTCGGCGTCCCCGGTGTCCAGCAGGCCCTTGAGCACCACCCACCGGTTGCTGACGTTCTTGTCCTGCGCGAGGTAGATCCAGCCGAGGCCGCCGTGCGCGATGCAGCCGAGCACGCTGTACTGCCCGCCGACCAGGTCGCCGGGGCTGAGCTTCGGGGTGAAGGAGAACCCGGTGCCGCACTTCGGGCAGAACCCCTCGGTGCGGCCCGGCCGGTCGGGGCGGCCGCGCCCGACGGGCTCGCCGCAGTTGGAGCAGTACCGCTTGCTCTCCGCGACCTGCGGGTCGCTCATCACCGCCGAGGACGGGTCCCGGTACGGGACGCGCGGCACCTCGACGAGGCCGGCGCCGAGCATCCCGCGCCGTCCGGACGACCGCGACGAGCCGGTGCGGGTGCTGCCGGTGCGGGTCGTGCCGCTCGTGCCGGTCGTTCCGCTCGTCCCGGTCGAGGCGGACGGCTGGTCCGGGGGCGAGCCGCATTCGTCGCAGTAGCCGTCGACGATCGTGCCGGAGCAGCCCGGCTGGCGGCATTTGCCGTCCGGCGGGGCGGACGCCCCCGACGATCCGGACGGCGCCTGTGCGGCCTGCGCGGCCGGGGCGGCCGCCGAGCCGCACTCGTCGCAGTAGCCGTCCACGATCGTGCCGGAGCAGCCCGGCTGGGTGCAGGCGTCCGGCGCGCCGGACCCGGAGGCGGGCGCCCCGGACGCGGGGGAACCGGAGGCGGGCGACGCGTTCGGCGAAGCGGGCGGCATGCCGCATATGACGCAGTAACCGTCCTCGATGGTTCCGCCGCAGCCCGGCACGGTGCACTGGCTCAACGTTCCGCTCCCTTCGCCCGCGAGGTGATGGCCTGCTGGTATCCCGACAGCGTCACGGTCGCCTCGCGCAGGTCGCACGGCGAGGTCCAGAGCAGCTCGCGGGCCCGCTCGTAGATCGCGGCGAGTTCGGCGTCCTCGGACCCGCCGAGGCGGGCGGCCTTCGCCCGGTACGCCTCCAGCCGTCCGCGCAGTTCCTCGCGCCGGTCCAGCAGTCCCCGGATCACCTCGACGTCCCGGCGGGCCTGGTCCAGCGCGGCGTGCATCGCCCGGTCCAGGTCCGCGACCCGGTCGGCGAGGTCGTTCCAGCCGCCGCCGCGGGCCGCCGCGCCGTGCGGCGGCCGGCCGACGGCGGCGAGCCGGTCGGCGAGCGTGGCGGACATGTCCGGCAGGTCCGGCAGCACCGGCGAGGCGATCTTCGCGAGCACCTCGTCGCGGACGCGGCGCGCCTCCGCCTCCGTGCCGCGCAGCGCGTCGAGCACGGCCGCGATCCCGGCGATCCGGTCGGCGAACCCCTCGCGCAGCCGCTGCGCCTCCTCAAGGCCGCGCCGCACGTCCGCCAGCGCGGTGCGCAGCGCGTCCAGCCGGCCGGTGTCGGCGCGCCCGCCCTTCGCCAGCGATAGCGGATCGGCGCGCACGACCGCGGCCACGGTGCGCAGCTCGGCGGTCAGCCGGTCCAGGTCGGGGTCCGTGCCGCCCAGCGCGGCCAGCAGGTCGGCGGCGGCGCGCTGCTCGGCCTCCACCTCGGCGAGCCGGGACAGCAGCGCCGACCAGACGGCGTCGAGCGCGGCGACGGTCTTGGCGACGTCCTCGTACAGCGGCGTCATCCGCGCGACCACCGCCTGCAGCGTCAGCCTCTCGCCGGACGGGACGGCCAGCAGCGTCCGGCGCTCCAGCGGGACCTCCTCGGCCGGCAGCTCCACCGACGGCCCGGCCAGCAGCCGGGTCAGCTCGGCGAGCCGCGACCGGTCCGGCCGCGGGTGGAGGGCGCGCAGCCGCTCGGCCTCGCCGAGCGTGCGCCCGTAGTGGTCGAACAGCGCCCAGATCTCCGCCATCCGCGACCGCACCTCGGCCTGCACGCGCCGCGTCTCCCCGTCCAGCGCCGCGCCGTCCAGCAGCTGGTACCCGGGGTGCCCCTCCAGTTCGAGCAGGGCCGTGCTGATGCGCTCCTTCTCGTCGCGCAGGTGCGCCAGCGCCCGGTCGGCCCCGTCCCGGTCCAGCGGGGGCCGGGCCGCCCACGCGTCGTTCACCGCCCGTCCGCGATCATGTGTTCGCCCCCGATTCCCCCGAATAGAGCACGTTTTGGGGCACAGTGTTCACCATGCGGCGTGGGCATCTCAAGCGAGCCCGCGATCGGAGCGCGCCGTGCCGCCCGCCCTGCGTCAGGTGACGCTTTCCGGGCGCTCCCGCCACTGCGAAATGTCAGTGTTCGAACGTATGATCGAACCATGGCGAACGTTGCGACGCACCTTCGGACCACCCCCGCGCACGACGCGGCCGGCACCGTGCTCACCGCCGCCGAGATCGCGGCCCTCGCGCTCTCCCTCGCGCACCTCGGCGCCGGCCCGCAGGCCGCCACCGCCCGCCGCGCCCTGCACTCCCTCCTCGACAACGCCGGCCACGACGACGTGGTCGCCGCGACCCTGGCCACCCTCACCGCGCCCCTGGACGCCTCCACCGCCGACCGCGCCCGCGTCATCGCCGCGGCCATCACCGAGCACCGCGTCGTCCGGCTCTGCTACGGCGACGCCGGCGCGAACGTGACGATCCGCGAGGTGGAGCCCGTCACCTGCCTCGTCCACCGCGACCACTGGTACCTCGTCGGCTGGTGCCGCATGCGGCGCGGCGTCCGCGCCTTCCGCTTCGACCGCATCCTCGCCGTCGAGTCCACCGGCCTGCCCTCGCGCCCCCGCCGCGCCGACCGCTACCTGCCGTTCCAGCGCCGGACGGCGCACGCGGCCTGACGGGGGCCGGGCCGGCGCCGCGTCC
>NZ_JBEYYT010000585.1:0-4828 GCF_040645715.1 Spirillospora sp. NPDC046719
GACGAAGTCCATCGCGAAGCGACGCCGAAGGCGCCCTTGACTTTGGAGGGGCGGCCCCGTACGCAAGCGCCACCCCACCACCCGAACACCCATTCCTGCGGGCGAATTCGCCACGGTATGCCGACTAGTCGCTCTTCCAGACCCGGCCCCGGCCTAACCCGGCGTAGCCTCGCTCAAAACGCCGACGTCACCGCTGCTTCAGCCGAGTGAGCAACACGTCCAGGCCATCACGGCTGATGGTGATGTGACCACCACCGGGATCCTTGCTGTCGCGGACGCCGATCGTCCCGCCGAGATCGGCCAACTCGACGCAGTTGTCGCCCTGCGAGCTGCTGTAGCTGCTCTTGCGCCACCCGGGGTGAGCTCTCATGACTTCCATGCTTCGTCTGCAATCTCCCTGATCAGCGCAGCCGACAAGTCAGCCGGAAGCGCGTAGGTGGCGATGTCCGCGAACCGCTCGTTCAGGCGTTCAACGTCGGAGCGCCCATCGAGGATCCTTCCCTGCGGCTCGGATGCAGCGTAGGCGATACGTGAGTCTCCCGGCAGGGTGGCGACGACAAATGCCCCCGAGTTCCCCGGGTGCGGTGCGCCGTCGGGAATGACCTGTACGGACAGGCGCGGCGACACCGCGTCGGCGAGGTGATGCAGTTGCTCGTACATCACGGCCATCGTGCCGACGCGTGACCGCAGGACCCGCTCTGGGAGCAGGTAGATCAGTCGCGGTGGCAGCGGTTGCTCGCGGGACAGGACTCCTTGCCGTTCCATTCGCGCTTGGACGCCGTTCTGGTCGCCGTACAAGAGCACGTCTGCATAGCTTGGCGTCTGCAACAAGCCGTAAATCACGAGCGGCTCGTAGGCGCGCAGGGTCTCAGCCTGCCCTTCGTATTCAGGCCAGTCGGCGAACCACGCCGGATAAGCGGCGCTGCGGCCGTCGAAGAGGCCGTCGTGGAGGTGGGCGAGGGCGTCGCGGGTGTCGAGGACGCGGTCGCAGTCCTCGGCGAATCCGCGGTCGCATGCGGACTCGCCGCGCTCGATCTCTCCGATGGTGGACGGGGCGTAGGGGATCAGTGCGGCGAGTTGCGCGAGGGACAGGTCCGCGAGGGTCCTGTAGCGGCGCACCTCCGAGCCGAAAAGGTCCAGCGGGCCGCGGGACGGCGTCAGGCGCTTCGGGCGTTGCGGCATGTCCACCTCCAGTGATGACCGGGTGATGACCGGCGATGGACGCGAAGTCGCGGTGATGCCTGCCACCTCGCGCTTCTCCTGCCCGCAGCATCGTCGCCGGGAGACGCTCCGGCCACAGGAATCCATGGAGTCTTCCGAGGTGAACCGGTATGTCCGCTATGGCGTTCGCGCCCGAAGGTCCGCACACGATCGTCCTCGAACCGAGCGTGCATGCGCCTCTGCTCGCGCGGCGGTTTCTCGCTGAGCGGTTCGCGGAGTGGGGGATCGAGGACGACCATCTCGGGCGGCTGGTCGTCTGCGAGCTGGTCACCAATGCCTGGCGGCACGGCGAGGGGCCGATCGTCGTCCGGCTCTACCTGGACGCGCGGGACGGGCTGCCGGTGGTCGAGGTGTGGGACTCGGGGGCGGGGCGGCCGGTGGTGCGGCCACCGGACGACCGAGCGGTGTGCGGGCGGGGGCTGCTGCTGGTCGCCGGGTTCGTGCGGGGGTGCTGGGGCGTCCGGGCGCTGAACGAGGGAGGCAAGGCGGTGTGGGCGAAGCTGCCGCGGGCCGAGGCCGAGTAGCTTGATGTCGAGATAAATTGGATGTATCTTGACATCAAGAAAAAACCTGCGGAAGTTAGGCGGACCCGGTTCTCGGTCAAGGGCTTGACTAGGGCAGGATCAAGGTAGACGAGCACACCCGCCTCGCCGCGTGCCGCGCCGCCCGACCCGCGCCGGCCGCGAGGGCGGGCGCACATTGAACATCACGATGAACGTCGCCGCGCGGTCATGTCCCGGACCGGACGCGCGGCGTGCGACGGAGGAGGAGTCCGTGTCCGCGAACAGCTTCGGCAGCCTGAGCAAGCTGCAGGTGGGCGGCAAGTCGTACGACATCTACCGGCTGGACGCCGTCGAGGGCTCGGCCCGTCTCCCGTACAGCCTGAAGGTGCTGCTGGAGAACCTGCTGCGCACCGAGGACGGCGCGAACGTCACCGCCGAGCACATCCGCGCGCTGGCCCAGTGGGACGCCAAGGCCAAGCCGAGCAAGGAGATCCAGTTCACCCCGGCCCGGGTGATCATGCAGGACTTCACCGGCGTGCCGTGCGTGGTGGACCTGGCGACGATGCGCGAGGCCGTGCGGGACCTGGGCGGCGACCCGACGAAGATCAACCCGCTGGCGCCCGCCGAGATGGTCATCGACCACTCCGTCATCGTGGAGTACTTCGGCTCGCCGCAGGCGTTCGAGCGCAACGTGCAGGTCGAGTACGAGCGCAACAAGGAGCGCTACCAGTTCCTGCGCTGGGGGCAGACGGCGTTCGACGAGTTCAAGGTGGTGCCTCCGGGGACGGGCATCGTCCACCAGGTGAACATCGAGCACCTGGCCCGCGTGGTTTTCGACCGCGACGGCGTCGCCTACCCCGACACCTGCGTGGGCACCGACTCCCACACCACGATGGAGAACGGCATCGGCGTGCTCGGCTGGGGCGTCGGCGGCATCGAGGCGGAGGCCGCGATGCTCGGCCAGCCGATCTCCATGCTGATCCCGCGCGTGGTCGGCTTCAAGCTGACCGGCGAGCTGCCCGCCGGCACCACCGCGACGGACCTGGTGCTCACCATCACCGAGATGCTGCGCGAGCACGGCGTCGTCGGCAAGTTCGTGGAGTTCTACGGCGAGGGCGTGCACGCGCTGCCGCTGGCCAACCGCGCCACGATCGGCAACATGAGCCCCGAGTTCGGCTCCACCTGCGCGATCTTCCCGATCGACGACGAGACGCTGAACTACCTGCGGCTCACCGGCCGCAGCGACGAGCAGGTCGCGCTCGTCGAGGCCTACGCCAAGGAGCAGGGCATGTGGCTCGACCCGTCGGTCGAGCCGGAGTTCTCCGAGTACCTCGAGCTGGACCTGTCGACGGTCGTGCCGTCGCTGGCCGGCCCGAAGCGCCCGCAGGACCGCATCTCGCTGTCGGACGCCAAGCAGACCTGGCGCCGCGACGTGCAGAACTACGTCAAGGTCGCGCTGGGCCCGGCGGACGAGGCGTCCGCCGAGTCCTTCCCCGCCTCCGACTCCCCGGCCGTCGGCCACGACGGCGCCGGCGACAAGCCGCGCCACGTGGACGCGAACGGCTCGGGCCGCCCGCACAAGCCGGTGCCGGTCACGCTGGAGGACGGCACGAAGTTCGAGCTCGACCACGGCCACGTCGCGGTCGCCGCCATCACGTCCTGCACCAACACCTCGAACCCGTACGTGATGATCGGCGCGGCGCTGCTGGCGAAGAAGGCCGTCGAGAAGGGCCTGACCCGCAAGCCGTGGGTGAAGACCTCGCTGGCGCCCGGCTCGCAGGTCGTCACCGACTACTACGAGCGCGCCGGCCTCACCCCGTACCTCGACAAGATCGGCTTCAACCTGGTCGGGTACGGCTGCACCACCTGCATCGGCAACACCGGCCCGCTGCAGCCGGAGATCTCCAAGGCCGTCAACGACAACGACCTGGCGGTCACCGCGGTGCTGTCCGGCAACCGCAACTTCGAGGGCCGCATCAGCCCCGACGTGAAGATGAACTACCTGGCGTCCCCGCCGCTGGTCATCGCCTACGCGCTGGCCGGGACGATGGACATCGACATCCTCAACGACCCGATCGCCGAGGGCACCGACGGCCCGGTCTACCTGCGCGACATCTGGCCGGCCGCCGAGGAGGTCGCCGAGATCGTCGAGTCGTCGATCGGCAAGGAGATGTTCACCAAGGACTACGCCGACGTCTTCAAGGGCGACGAGCGCTGGCGCGGCCTCGACATCCCGACCGGCGACCTGTTCGAGTGGGACGACGCGTCCACCTACGTCCGCAAGGCGCCGTACTTCGACGGCATGGGCGCCGAGCCGGAGCCGGTCTCCGACATCCACGGCGCCCGGGTGCTCGCCAAGCTCGGCGACTCGGTCACCACCGACCACATCTCGCCCGCCGGATCCATCAAGGTCGGCACGCCCGCCGCGCAGTACCTGCAGGACAACGGCGTCGCGGTGAAGGACTTCAACTCCTACGGCTCGCGCCGCGGCAACCACGAGGTGATGATCCGCGGCACGTTCGCCAACATCCGGCTGCGCAACCAGCTGCTGGACGACGTGGAGGGCGGCTACACCCGCGACTTCACGCAGGACGGCGCGCCGCAGGCGTTCATCTACGACGCCGCGCAGAACTACGCCGCGCAGGGCACCCCGCTGGTGGTGCTGGCGGGCAAGGAGTACGGCTCCGGCTCGTCCCGCGACTGGGCCGCGAAGGGCACCGCGCTGCTCGGCGTCCGCGCCGTCATCGCGCAGTCGTACGAGCGCATCCACCGCTCGAACCTGATCGGCCTCGGCGTCCTCCCGCTGCAGTTCAAGGAGGGCGACTCCGCCGAGTCCCTCGGCCTGACCGGCACCGAGACGTTCGACATCACCGGCGTCACGGCGCTCAACGAGGGCGGCGTCCCGAGCGAGGTGACGGTGAAGGCGGACGGCAAGGAGTTCACGGTCGACGTCCGCATCGACACCCCCGGTGAGGCGGACTACTACCGCAACGGCGGCATCCTGCAGTACGTCCTGCGGAACCTCATCCGCAAGTAAGGACCGCCGAGAAACGGGCCGCCTCCCCGCGCGGGGAGGCGGCCCCTCGGCATTCGCCGGAGGCGGC
>NZ_JBEYYT010000586.1:0-4813 GCF_040645715.1 Spirillospora sp. NPDC046719
CGGCGCCGCTCGGGCATCCTGCTCGGCCCGCTCGCGGCGGCCGTCGGGCTGGTCGTGCTGTCGGGGTTCGGGGTGTACGCGTTCGCCTCGTCCCGCGCCGGCTGCTCCGGCGGCGACGCGATGACGCTCTCGGTCGCGGCAGCGCCCGACGTCGAGCCCGCCGTGGTGAAGGCGGCCGGCCGGTTCAACGACGCCCGGCACGAGATCGGCGGCCGGTGCGCGCGGGTGCGGGTGCGGGCCGCGGACCCGGCGGCGGTCGCGACCCTGCTGTCCGGCAAGGGCTCGGCCGGGGTCACCGAGCGGCCGGACGTGTGGATCCCCGACTCGTCGCTGTGGATCGGGCTCGTGCAGGGGTCCGGACGGGCCGCGCAGCCGGTGCCGTTCACCGCGCTCGGCGGGATCGCGTCCAGCCCGATCGTGGTGGCGATGCCGAAGGCGCTCGCCGCGCAGCTGAGGGCCGCGGGCGTGCCGGCCCGGCCGTCCTGGCGCGACCTGCTGGAGGCGGCCGGGACGGCGGATGACTCCGGCGGGACGCCGGGCGCGGGGGCGGGAGCGGGAGCGGGCGGCGGCGCGATCCCCCCGCACCTGCTGCGGCTCCAGGTGCCCGACCCCGACCGCAGCGCGACCGGCATGGGCACGCTGATGCTGGCCGGGACGCTGATGGGCGGGTCGCCGGACGGCCAGGCGGTGTTCACCGGCGTGGTCCGGACGATCCGGGAGGGCGTCGCCGCGTCGGTGAACGCCGAGTTCACCGCGTTCCGCGGCGGTACGGAGCAGCCCTACCCGGTGGCCCTGGCCCCCGAGCGCGCCGTGTACGCCTACAACGCCGCGCATGCGGCGGAGCCGGCGGTGGCGGTGTACCCGTCGGAGGGCTCGGTGCTCCTCGACTACCCGGCCACCGCCCTCACCAAGGACACGGCGAAGGTGCTCGCGGGCCGGCTGCTCCAGAAGGCGCTCACGTCCAAGGCCGCGCGCGCCGACGTGCAGAAGCTCGGCCTCCGGACGCCGGACGGCGCCGCCCCGGCGTCGTTCACCGCGCGGACGGGGCTGGACCCGCAGGCCCCGCGCGCGCTGGCCGCGCCGTCCGCCTCGACCGTCGCGCAGACGATGCAGGCGTGGGCGCAGCTGTCGCTCAGCATCCGGATGCTCAGCATCATGGACATCTCCGGTTCGATGGCCGAGCCGGTCGCGCCGGGGGTGTCGCGGCTGCAGTCGACGATCCGCACCGCGCAGGGCGGGCTGTCGCTGCTGCCCGACGACAGCGAACTCGGCCAGTGGGAGTTCTCCACGGACCTGCCGGGCGGGCGGGACTGGCGCGAGCTGGTCGGCGTCGGCCCGCTCGGCGAGCGGCTCGGGTCGTCCACCCGCCGGCAGCGCGTGCTGAGCGCGTTCGCGCAGATGCGGGTGAAGAAGCACGGCGACACCGGCCTGTACGACACGGTCCTGGCGGCGTTCGACTACATGACGCGGACCTACAAGCCGGAGTTCGTGAACTCGATCCTGCTATGGACCGACGGCCGCGACGAGGACCCGGACGGGCCGACGCTGGACGAGACGCTCGCCGAGCTGCGCCGCGCCTACGACCCGGAGCGGCCCGTGCAGATCAACATGCTCGGGTACGGGCCGGACGTCGACGTCCGCGACCTGCGGCGGGTGGCGCACGCGACGCGCGGCGAGGTGTACGTGGCCGAGACGCCGGAGCAGATCCAGCGGATCTTCCTCAAGGCCGTGTCGCGGCGCGTCTGCGAGCCCACCTGCTGAGCCGGCCCGCTCCCCCGACGCGCCGAACGGAACGCTAGATTCCGCAATCCGCCCTGCCCGCGATCATGGGGCGTGCTCGCGCCTGCCCGGTGTTTGCTGCTAGAACGGGATTCGAGCTAAGTTAGCGTTCTGTTAGTTCGCAGCGAAAGGGGCCGAGCGTGCGCCGCACCCTGTTCAACGAGGACCACGAGGCGTTCCGGGAGACGATCCGGGACTTCATCCAGGCCGAGGTCGCTCCCGTCTACGAGGAGTGGGAGCAGGCCGGGCACCCGCCCCGCGACTTCTACAACAAGCTCGGCGAGCTGGGCGTGTTCGGCATCCAGGTGCCGGAGGAGTACGGCGGCGCGGGCGAGACCAGCTTCAAGTACCAGGCCGTGATCTCCGAGGAGTGCGCCCGCGCCGGGGTGAGCTTCGGCGGCTACGGCGTGCACGTCAACCTCGTCCTGCCGTACCTGCTGAAGTACGCCTCCGAGGAGCAGAAGAAGCGCTGGCTGCCGCCGTTCATCAGCGGCGACATGATGACGGCCATCGCGATGACCGAGCCGGGCACCGGCTCCGACCTCGCCGGCATGCAGACCACCGCCAAGCGCGACGGCGACCACTACATCCTGAACGGCGCCAAGACCTTCATCACCGGCGGCGTCCTCGCCGACCGGGTGCTGGTGGTGGCCCGCACGTCGCCCGCGACGCCGGAGAACCGCCGCGCCGGCCTGTCGATCCTGGTGGTGGACACCAAGAGCGAGGGCTACTCGGTCGGCCGCAAGCTGGAGAAGATCGGGCTGCGCAGCTCCGACACCGCCGAGCTGTCGTTCGTCGACGTGAAGGTGCCCGTCGAGGACCTGCTCGGCGAGGAGGGCGCGGGCTTCAGCTACCTGACCCACAACCTGGCCGAGGAGCGGCTCGGCATCGCCACCAGCTCCTACGCCTCCGCGGCCGCCGCCGTCGAGTTCGCCCGCAAGTACGTCCAGGAGCGCACGGTCTTCGGCAAGACCGTCTCCTCGTTCCAGAACACCAAGTTCGTCCTCGCCGAGTGCGCCACCGAGGTGGAGGCGGCCCGGTCGCTGGTGGACCGGTGCATCGAGGCCCTCGACGCCGGCGAGCTGACCCCGGCCGACGCCGCGGTCGCCAAGCTGTTCTGCACCGAGGTGCAGCAGCGCGTCGTGGACAAGTGCCTGCAGCTGCACGGCGGCTACGGCTACATCCTGGAGTACCCGATCGCGCGCCTGTACGCCGACGCCCGGGTCACCCGGATCTACGGCGGCACCAGCGAGGTGCTGAAGACCATCATCGCCAAGGACATCCAGGTCTGACACGTCCGGCTTCGACGGAGGGCAGGGAGAACGACATGACCGACACCAGGGTCGCCATCGTCACGGGGTCGGCGCGCGGCATCGGCGCGGCCACCGCGGTCCGGCTCGCCCGCGAGGGCTTCGCCGTCGCGGTCTGCGACCTCGACGAGGCCGCGTGCGCGGGCACCGTGGAGACCATCGAGAAGGCGGGCGGCAGGGCCCTCGCCGTCGGCGTGAACGTCGCCGACTCCGAGCAGGTCGCCGCCGCCGTCGCGCGGATCGCCGCCGAGCTCGGCCCGCCGGTGGTGCTGGTGAACAACGCCGGCATCACCCGCGACAACCTGCTGTTCAAGATGTCCGACGACGACTGGGACTCGGTCATGTCGGTGCACCTGCGCGGCTCGTTCCTGATGAGCCGCGCCGCGCAGGAGCACATGACCAAGGCCGGCTGGGGCCGGATCGTCAACCTGTCGTCGACGTCGGCGCTCGGCAACCGCGGGCAGGTGAACTACTCGGCGGCCAAGGCGGGCCTGCAGGGCTTCACCAAGACCCTGGCGATCGAGCTGGGCAAGTTCGGCGTGACCGCGAACGCGATCGCGCCCGGCTTCATCGAGACGGAGATGACCGCGGCGACCGCCGAGCGGGTCGGCGTCGGCTTCGAGGACTTCAAGAACGCCGCCGCCAAGGAGATCCCCGTCCGCCGCGTGGGCCGTCCCGAGGACATCGCGGGCGTCGTGGCGTTCCTGGTGAGCGAGGACGCCTCGTTCGTGTCCGGCCAGGTGATCTACGTGGCGGGCGGCCCCAAGGCGTGACCCGCCGAGCGTTCGGGAGGCCGCGGTGACCGGCCCGCGGGCGGGGCGCCGGGACGAGCGGACCCGCGACCGGGAGGCGACCGAGGAGTCGCTGCGGGCGGCGGCGATCGCGCTGCTGCGCCGCGGCGGCGTCCTCGCGGGCCTCAACCTGCGGCAGGTCGCCGACGAGGCCGGCGTCAACCGCGGGCTGGTCTACCAGTACTTCGGGTCGCGGCGGGCGCTGCTGCGCTCGGCGCTGTTCCACCGGTCCCGGCCCAACGCCGAGGACGCGGCGGGCGCCGCCGGGCTGCCGCTGCGCAAGCGGCTGTCGCGGCTGTTCTGGACGAGCCTGCGCCACCCGGAGCCGGTGCTGCTGGCGACGCTGCTGGTGCTCGACGGCGACGACCGGCCCCGGGTGCTGCTCAACCGCGGCGAGGGCCGCAAGGACCTCGCCGCGGAGGCCGCCCGGGGCGAGCTGCCGATCGACGACGTGGAGGCCGTGCAGGCGGCGATCGCGTCCACGATCTACGGGTACACGCTGCTGCGCGAGCACCTGGCGCGGGAGATCGACGTCCCGGCCGAGGAGCTGGACGGGCGGATGGCGCGCTGCGTGGAGGCGATGTTCACCCGGCGCCCGCCCGGCGCCGAGGAGCCTTCCGAGTAGGGCCCGTCAGCAGGTCCGGTCAGTAGCGCCGGGCGGCGCCGAGCTGCGCGCGCAGCGCGGCGGGCGCCCGCACCAGCGACGGGCCGTACCAGGTGAGGTGCCGCCCGCCGACCAGCGCGACGTCGATGCCGGGGAACGACTCGGGGCCGTCGTCCTCGGTGAAGCGGTACGGCTCGTCCGGCAGGACGACCAGGTCGGCGCCGGACGCGTTCAGCTCGTCCAGCGGGATCTTCGGGTACCGCTCGGGGTGGCCGGCGTAGACGTTGGCCACCCCGAGGCGGGACAGGACGTCGCCGGTGAAGGTGTCG
>NZ_JBEYYT010000587.1:0-4800 GCF_040645715.1 Spirillospora sp. NPDC046719
GGGCCCCCCCCCCCCCCGGCCCCCCCCCCCCCAATTCTGTCCACGCGCGGGCGGGGGGGGGCTGGGGTTGCCCCCCCCCCCCCGTCCTCAAGCCCCGGCCGTCGACGGCCTCAGTGCAATCAGTGGAAGAAGTGCCGCGTCCCGGTGAAGTACATCGTGATGCCGGCCTTCTTCGCGGTCTCGATCGCCAGCTCGTCGCGGATCGAGCCGCCCGGCTGGACGACGGCCTTGACGCCGGCCTCGACCAGCACCTCCAGGCCGTCCGGGAACGGGAAGAACGCGTCCGACGCGGCGACCGAGCCGCGCGCCCGCTCCTCGCCCGCGCGGGCGACCGCGAGGCGGGCGGAGTCGACCCGGTTGACCTGCCCCATGCCGACGCCGACGGTGGCGCCGCCGGACGCCAGCAGGATCGCGTTGGACTTGACGGCGCGGACGGCCCGCCACGCGAACGCCAGGTCGCGGAGGGTGTCCTCGTCGGCGGCGTCGCCGCAGGCGAGCTCCCAGCCGGACGGGTCGTCGCCGGGCGCGTCGACCCGGTCGACGGTCTGCACGAGAAGGCCGCCGTCGATCCGCCGCGACTCGGTGGCGCCGCCGGGGGCGTCCGGGCAGATCAGCAGCCGGGTGTTCTTGAACCGGTTCGTCAGCACGGTCACGGCCTCGTCCTCGAAGGACGGGGCGACGACGACCTCGGCGAAGCTCCCGGTGATCTGCTCCGCCATCGCGGCGGTGACCGGCCGGTTCGCGGCGATCACGCCGCCGTAGGCGGACGCGGGGTCGCATTCGAGGGCCAGCCGGTGCGCCTCGGCGATGTCGGCGCCGACCGCGATGCCGCACGGGTTGGCGTGCTTGATGATCGCGACGCAGGGGTCGGTGAAGTCGTAGGCGGCGCGGCGGGCGGCGTCGGTGTCCACGTAGTTGTTGTAGGACATCTCCTTGCCGTAGATCTGCTCGGCGCCCGCGAGGCCCGTCTCGCCCGGCACCCGGTACAGGGCGGCGCGCTGGTGCGGGTTCTCGCCGTACCGCAGGGCGTTCGACCGCTCCCAGGTGGCGCCGATGAAGTCCGGCCACCGCGTCTCGGCGGCCTGCTCGTCGGGCGCGTACTCGCTCGCGAACCAGGACGCCACGGCGACGTCGTAGGACGCGGTGTGCTTGTAGGCGAGGGCGGCGAGGCGGCGCCGCTGCTCCAGCGTGAAGCCGCCCTCCTTCACCGCGTCGAGGACGTCCCCGTACGCGGACGGGTCGACGACGACGGCGACGGACGCGTGGTTCTTCGCGGCGGCGCGGACCATCGTCGGGCCGCCGATGTCGATCTGCTCGACGCACTCGTCGGGCCCGGCGCCGGACGCGACGGTCGCGGCGAACGGGTACAGGTTCACCACGGCCAGGTCGAACGGCTCGACGTGCAGGTCGTCGAGCTGCTGGAGGTGGTCGTCCTTGCGCCGGTCGGCGAGCAGCCCGGCGTGCACCTTCGGGTGCAGGGTCTTGACCCGGCCGTCCAGGCACTCGGGGAACCCGGTGAGCTTCTCCACCTTCATCACCGGCACCCCGGCGGCGGAGATCCGGCCCGCCGTCGACCCGGTGGAGACGATCTCCACCCCGGCCTCGTGCAGGCCCCGGGCGAGCTCCTCCAGCCCGGTCTTGTCGTACACGCTGATCAGTGCGCGCTTGATCGCCACCCGACTCACCGGCCGAGCTCCCCTCGTTCCGTCTGACCTGGACTGCCGGACGGTCCGCCGTCCGGCGCGGCGCCGCCGGTCGGGCCGTCGCCGCAGGTTCTGCATTTCATCGAGACCCGCCGGCCCCGCGTGGTCCAGCCGTCGCGGGCCAGCCGTCCGACGACGTCGACCAGGAGCCGGCGCTCCACCTGCTTGATGCGCTCGTGCAGGGAGTCCTCGTCGTCATGCCAGCCCACGGGGACGGTCTCCTGGGCGATGACGGGTCCGGTGTCCACGCCTTCGTCGACGAAGTGAACCGTACAGCCCGTGACCTTCACCCCGTACGCCAGGGCGTCCCGTACGGCGTGCGCGCCGGGGAACGAGGGCAGCAGCGCGGGGTGGGTGTTGACGATCCGGCCGCCGAACCGGGCGAGGACCTCCGGGCCGAGGATCTTCATGAACCCGGCGGACACCACCAGATCGGGTTCGTGCTCGGCGATGGCGGCGGCGAGCGCCGCGTCCCACTCGGCGCGGGACGGGAAGTCGGGGATGCGGAGGGTGAACGCGGGAAGCCCGGCGCGCTCGGCGCGCTCGGTCCCGCCGATCCCTTCGCGGTCGGCGCCCACGGCCACCACTTTCGCCCCGTAGGCTGGGTCTGCGCAGGCGTCGAGCAGCGCTTGTAGGTTGGTCCCCGCGCCGGAGACGAGGACGACGAGCCGGGCGGACACCATGACTCCCTTGTGGACGGTGGGGTTGTCGGCAATCGGCATGAAGCCTATCGGCCCTGTTCGGCGCGGTTGAATCCACGGTTGGGAGGAGCGGACGTGAGCGAGCAGCCGGGAGGCCCGGCCCATCCCGTCGAGCAGGGGCGGGATCCGTCGGGACCGCCCCCGGGCCCCGGCCCGGGCTCTCCCCTGGGTCCTCCGCCCGGGCAGCGGCCGGTGGAGCGGACCGGCAAGCGGGCCCTGTGGCTCGGCGTCGTCGCCCTGGTGACCTCGGTGTTCTTCTACCCGCTGGGGCTGGTGCTGGGCGTCGCCTCGCTGGTGATCGGGATCCGGGCGCGGCGGCGGGCGCGGACGGCGCGCGCGACCGCGCCGGGCGCCGTGCCGGGCATCGTGCTCGGCGCGGTCGGGCTGGCGTTCTCGACGATGTCGGTGGCGCTGACGGTGTTCCTGTGGTCGGAGCTGAGCGGCTACCAGGAGTGCATCGGCGCGGCGAACACCGGCACCGACAAGACCGCCTGCAAGCACGAGTACTACCCGAAGATCGAGAAGAAGCTCGACCTGCCCGCGGGCAGCATGGACAAGTACGGCGACCTGCTCTGACCCGCCTCTGACCCGCCCGTCCGGCTACGGCGGCGGGCTTGGTCGCGGGGTCCGGTCACGGCGCGGGGCTCGGTCGCGGCGGGGGGCTCAGTCGCGGCGCGGGGGGCGGTCGCGGCGCGGCTCCTCGCGCAGGACGTAGATCGCGCCGCCGCGGTTCTCGGTGCGCTCCGGGTCCTCGCGCGGCGGCGGGACGGGCTCCGGCTCCGGCTCGGGGTCCTCGACGATGTGGCCTTCGAGGACGACCTTGCCGTCCCGCTCGTCCGGCTCGGGCTCCCCCGGCACGGGCGCCGGCTCCGGCTCCGGATCGTGCGGGACGGGCTCGTCCGCGATCAGCTCGGGCAGCGGGTCCGCGGCGCGGCCGCGGCCGCGCGGCCGGCGCGGCGCCAGCACCGGCTCGGCCTCCTCGAACTCCAGCGGGTCCGGCGCGTAGGGCGAGGGGCGGGAGGCGGGCGGCTCCTCGGGCGCCGGCCGGGGCTCGTCGAGGACGGGCGCGGGCAGCGGCACCGCCGCCTCCGGCAGCGGGGCCGGGGACGGCTTCGCCGCGGGCCGCCGCGCCTTGCTCTTCTTCTTCGGCTTGCGGGGACGGGCGGGCGCGTCGTCCTCCTCCGGCCGCCGCATGAGCCGCCAGTTCGCGACCCACGCCGCGAGCGCCGCGGAGATCCCGACCTCCAGCGCCGCCAGCAGCCCCACCTGCCAGGCCGACGGCCCGACCGTCGCCATCCGCCCGCCGCCGAGCGGGCCGCCCGACAGCGCCGCCAGCAGCGCGACGACGGCGCCGGTCAGGGTCCCGGACACGAAGCCCCACAGCGGCGCGCCCTCCGACGTCGCGCTCGGCATCGTCCGGATCGTCAGCACCCCGCCCACCGCGCCCGCGACGAACGGCGCCGCGAGCGCCAGCAGCGACACCGCGGGCGCGGGCCCCGGCTCGGGCAGCGCGGCGAGCGGCGGGAACGCGGGGACCGTGTCCAAGAACACACCGGTGGGCGACACGCTCGTCCCGGCGCCGACCGCGAACCCGGGGCCGACCGCGTACGCGATCCCCCAGATCACCGCGTTCGGCAGGAACGCCAACTCCACCAGCAGCAGCAGGACGCCGCCGACGATGCCGGGCGCGAGCAGGTCGTACACCCGGTCGGACTCGGAGACGTGCAGCGCCAGGGACCCGCCGACCAGGACGGCGCCCGCCGCCGCCAGCACCGCGACCGACCCGGCGACCCCGATCACCAGCGACCGCGGGCGGTCCGGCAGCAGCCGCAGCAGCGCGCCCAGCCCGGACCGGACGCGCCGCCCGCGCGCCTCCGCCGCGACCTGCGCGGCGACCACGGCCCGCGCGGCGCCCAGCCCGCCCGCGATGACGGCGACGAGGAGGCAGCCGAGCAGCGCCTGCCACGCCGATGGGTGCACCTCCGGCGCCGACACCGCGAGCGCCATCAGCATCGCCAGCAGCGCGTACGGGACGGCCAGCGCCGCCGCCACCCGCACCACGGCGACCCGCGGCCGCGGCGGCAGCCCGAGCCCCCGGATCATCCACGCGCCGCCCCGGTACAGCAGCGCGCCGGGCAGCACCAGCACGCCCAGCGGCAGCAGCCCGACCCGGCCGTGCCCGTAGGAGAACCCCGCGTGGTGGGAGACGAGCCAGAAGTTCACGGCCGTGCGGAACACCCCGGACAGCCCGTGCCCGAGCGCGGTCTTCGGCGCCGCGACCCAGCCGAGCAGCGTCACGGTCGTCAGCACGGTGAGCCCGATCCCGACGCACCACAGCGACGCCACGAGGCCCGTCACGTACAGCGGGCGGCCGTTGCCGGGCGGCGGCGCGGGGC
>NZ_JBEYYT010000588.1:0-4779 GCF_040645715.1 Spirillospora sp. NPDC046719
GCCGTCCGTGCGCGGGTCAGGGTTTGTGGCCCACGGCCTCCTCATAGAAGGTGCGGTCGACGGCCTCCGACTCCGGCACCGTCTTCCCGAGCGCGCCGCCCTCGACGTACGCCTTCTGCAACCGGTCGGTCGTGCCCTTGCGGATCTCCCAGTCCCAGACCGGGGCCGGGACGGCGGTGAGCGCCTCCGGCTTGAGGCCGAGGTTCGACGCCAGCTCCCCGACGAACGCGGCGTTCTTCTTGTAGTCCCCGGTGAAGTAGGTGTTCACGATCCGGATCAGGGCGCGGACGAACGCGACGCCCGCGTCCGCGTTCTTGCGCAGCATCCCCGGCCCGTAGATCAGGCCGCCGAGCGGCTCGCCGAGGGGCTGGCCGCCGAGGAACTGGAACCCGGGCCTGCCGTCCACCTCCTTCCAGACCGGGTCGACCATCCACGCCGCGTCGACGCCGCCGTTCTTCAGCGCGGTCACCGTGTCGGCGGGCCCGGTGAGGCTGGTGAAGCGGACCTTCTTGAGGCTGGTGCCGTGCCGGCCGAGGACCTGGCTCATCGGGTAGGTGATCACGCTGCCCTTGCCGATGAGCGTGCCGACCCGCGCGTCGCCGAGCCTGACGGCGGCGGGCGCGGCGCCCTTCGGTGCGCGGGCCCAGAGCCCGGACCTGGACTGCGGGTTGGAGGAGTAGTTGCCGAGCACCCAGCGCAGTTCGAACCTCTGCTGGAGGCCGTTGAAGAACGCCGCCTCGGGCGCGGACCACATCGCGTCGAGGTCGCCCTTGGCCAGCAGCGGGATCGAGTCGGCGACCCCGAGCTGCTTGAACTCCACGTCCAGGTTCTCCTTGGCGAACTCGCCCTTGGCGATGCCGAGCCGCAGCGGGGCGACGAACTCGGCCGATCCGGTGCTGGCCGAGATCGTGATCCTGGTCTTCTTCGCCAGCGGCTTGGGCGCGGGCGCGCCGGGCTTGCAGCGGGCCGGGGCGCGGTCGGGCGCCAGGTCGGCTGGATCGCTCCAAGCCGCCGCGTCGCAGCCCGCCACCGGAGTGATCGGACGCGCCTCGCGCGGGGCGCCGGAGTCGGCGGCGCCCTTCGCGCCGCACGCGCCGGCGGCGAGCGCCACCGCGGCGACGATGGGAACGAACAGGGGAAGTCTCATGGTGTCCTCCGGTGCCGAAACGCCTGGTCAGGTACGGACGCGGTCACGGTCACCGGGCGCCCAGGGGGTCAGCCGCCGGCCGAGGAAGCGGATGATCTCGGAGAAGATCACGCCGAGCACCGCGACGCAGACGATGCCGACGTACATCACGTCGTTCTGGAACAGCGCCCGCGAATTGAAGATGAGGTAGCCCAGCCCGTCGGTCGCGGCGACGAACTCCGATGCCACGATGACCAGGACGGACACGCCCGCCGCGATCCGGGCTCCGACCATGATCTGGGGCAGCGCGCCGGGCAGCAGCACGTGCCGGAACATCTGCCACCGGCCCGCCCCGAAGACCTCGCCCGCCTCGCGGTACCCCTCCGGGACGGCCAGGAACGCCGACATCGTGGAGATCCACACGAAGAAGAAGACGGTGGCGGCGACCAGCGCGAGCTGCGGCCCCTCGCCGAGGCCGAACATGTTGAGGAAGATCGGCAGCAGCGCCAGCTTCGGCACCACGTACAGCGCGTCGAGCAGGGGCTCCAGCGCGGCGCGCACGGTCCGCGAGGTGCCCATCACCAGGCCGAGCAGCACGCCGACGCCGGTGCCGAGCAGGAAGCCGAGGACGACCCGGCGGCTCGTCGCCCAGACGTCCGGCCAGAGCCTGCCGTCCACGGCGAGGTCCCACCCGTTGGCGACGATGGTGGACGGCGAGGGGTACAGCCGCGCGTCGATCCAGCCGCAGTCCGCGGCGAGCTGCCACAGCCCGACGAGGACGACCGGGACGGCGATCGCCAGCCCGAGCTCCAGCGTGCGCCGGCGGGTCGCGGCGGCCGCAGGGGACCGCTCGGCGGGTCCCGGCTCGCGCACGATGATCCGCTCCTCGGCCGCTGCCGGCCGCAGGGTTCGCTGTTCGGTCATTCTCCGCCACCTCCGGCCGGTTCGATCTCGCCCCGCAGCAGGTCCCACAGCTCGGCCTTCAGTTCGGCGCACTCGGGGGAGTGCCGGACGTCCCCGCTGCGCGGGCGGCCGAACGGGGGTGTGCGCTCGGCCAGGACGCGGCCGGGACGGGCGCTCATCACCAGCACCCGGTCACCGAGGACGATGGCCTCCTCCAGGCTGTGCGTGATGAACAGCACGGTGCGCCGGTCCGCCTCGCAGATCGCCAGCAGCTCCTCCTGGAGGATGGTGCGCAGCTGGGCGTCGAGGGCCGCGAACGGCTCGTCCATCAGCAGGATCTCCGGCTCGACGGCGAGCGCGCGGGCGATCGACACCCGCTGCCGCATGCCGCCCGAGAGGGAGGCGGGGTAGGCGTCGGCGAAGTCCGTCAGCCCCATCCGGGAGAGCCAGTCGCGGGCCCGCCGGGTCGCCTCCTTGCGCGGGACGCCCTGGACGTCCAGCCCGAACCGGACGTTGCCGAGGACGGTCTTCCAGGGGTAGATGCCGTAGTCCTGGAAGATCATCGCGGCCGGGTGCCGGGCCGTGGCGCGGATCTCCAGGCGTCCGGCGCTCGGCCGCAGCAGCCCGGCGACCAGCCGCAGGAACGTCGACTTGCCGCACCCGGACGGCCCCACCACGCAGCAGAACTCGCCCGCCGCGATGTCGAGGTCGACCGGCCCCAGAGCGTGCACGTCCGCGCGGCCGCGGCGGAACCGGCGCTCGACCCCGGTCGCGTGGATGGCGGCGGGCGGTGGCTCCGAATCGTGCCGGGGGATCGTAGAACTCGTTCTGTTTCGGGCGAGTTCCATGGTCTCACCTCCAAGGACGCAGTGGAAGCGACAATATGATGGGGCGTCAGATTTGTGCAATAGGCAACATCGCCCGTCTCCCGGCGCGGTCAGCCGCCCTCCGCGCCGGGACCCGGCTCGGCGGGACCCGGCCGTGCGGCGCCCGCCCCCTCCGCCTTCTCCGGCCCGTCCGGCGAGCCCAGCGCGCCCGACTCGCGCAGCCGCGCGATCGCCGGCGGACCGTAGCCGAGCACCTCGCGCAGGATCTCCTCCGTGTGCTCGCCCAGAGCGGGCGCGCGGGCCGGGATCCGGCGCTCCTCGCCGACGAACCTGATGGGGCTCGGCAGCTGGTCGGTGCCGAGCCGCTCGGCCGGCAGCCAGGGCAGGCGCTCCTGGAACTGCGGGTCGGCGGCCAGCGTCCGGGGCGTGTTCACCGGCGCGATCGGCACGTTGTGCTCGCCGCCGAACGCGATCCACTCGGCGCTGCCGCGGCCGGCGAAGATCTCCGCCAGCTCGTCGCGCAGCACGGTGTCGCCGACGGCGTGGTCGGCGTAGCGCGAGCCCGGGTGCCGGTCGAACAGGTCGGGGCGGCCGACGGCGGTGCAGAAGTTGCGCCAGAGTTCCCGTTCGGAGGCCATGAGCAGGATGTGGCCGTCCGCCGTGGCGTAGAACTGGTACCGCACCCCGTCGCGCATGCCGGCCGTCCCCGGCTCGCGGCGCCGGAACCCGTCGGCGCTGTTGCCGGTGACCTCGCTCTCGGGCCGCTCGTAGGCCCGCCAGGTCTCGCTGCGCAGCCAGTCCATCGACGCGGCCGCGTCCGACTGGGCGACCTCCAGGCGGCCACCGGCGCCGGTCGCCCGCGCCCGGATGACCGCGGCGAGGATGCCGATGGCGGCGAACAGCGGCCCGGCGTTGATGCCCGTCGAGGGGTGCTCGGGGATCGCCCAGTGGCCGTCCCCGGTCGGTTCCGGGCGGACGAGCCCGGCCCAGGCGTCGAAGGCGACGCCGTGGCTCGGCAGGCCGCGGTACGGGCCGGTCTCGCCGTACCCGGAGATGCCGCAGAACACCAGCCGCGGGTTGACCCGCGCGAGCGCGCTCGGCCCGACGCCCCGGCGTTCCAGCCCGCCCGGCCGCATCGCCTCCACGACGACGTCCGCGCCCCTGGCGAGGTCGAGGAACACCTCCCGGCCCTCGGCGGTGCGCAGGTCGAGCACGATGCTGCGCTTGCCGCGGCTGATGTGCAGGTGCATCAGCGACACCCCGGAGACGAGCGGCCAGGTCGTCTCGCGGAGGTAGTCGCCGCGCGGCGGCTCGACCTTGATCACGTCGGCGCCGAGGTCGGCCAGGTGGGTGGTGGCGGCGCCGGGCCCGAGCATCGACGCCTCGACGATCCGGATCCCGGCGAGCGGCGCGCCGGGCGGGGTGTGAGCTTCCATCGGGATCTTGCCTCCGCGAGCCGACCGGACGGGCGGCCGCCGGCCGCCCGTTTCTGACTAGCCGTCAGATTAGTGCCGGCGAACCCGAACTGAAAGCCCGTCAGATAACTGTCCCGCTCGACCCCGGGCCCGCCGCTAGGGTCACCCCATGAAGCCGCGCTTCGGTCGCCCTGACATCTCCCGCTACGCCGACCGGTTCGACGTACCGGGGGCCGGCGAGGGCCTGTCGGTCACCTTCCTGGGGGTCTCCACCCTCCTCTTCGCGGACGGGGCCTCCGCCGTCATGACCGACGGGTTCTTCTCCCGCCCGTCGCTGGCGGCGGTGGGGCTGCGCCGCATCGCCCCGGACCGCCGCCGCATCGACGCCGCCCTCGCGCGGGCCGGCGTGGCCGCGCTCGACGCGGTCGTGCCCGTGCATACCCACTTCGACCACGCCATGGACTCGGCGGTGGTCGCCGCCCGCACCGGGGCGCGGCTGGTCGGCGGC
>NZ_JBEYYT010000589.1:0-4768 GCF_040645715.1 Spirillospora sp. NPDC046719
GGCGGCGCTCGCCGGGGCGGCCAGGGCCGCGGCGCCGGCGGCGCCCGCGAGGGCGAGCGACGCGGTGACGGCTCCAGCGAATGGCCGGTTCATGCGGGGTCCTCTCAGGCGGACCGGCACGCACGGTGACCGGCCGGTGACGACGCTGTCCCGGCGGATGCTAGATCAACATCACCGCCGGTGGAAGGACCGCCACCCCGTACGATCGGCTCATGACCGACTCACCGCTGCGCTGGGGCATCCTCGGGACGGGCGGCATCGCCTCGGTGTTCACCGAGGACGTGCAGCGCCTCCCCGGCCACGAGGTCGCCGCCGTGGGCTCGCGCTCGCACGGCACCGCCGCCGCGTTCGCCGAACGGTACGGCGTCCCCCGGGCGCACGGCTCCTACGCCGAACTCGCCGCCGACGAAGGCGTCGACGTCGTGTACGTCGCCACGCCCCATCCCCTGCACTACGAACCTGCGCGCCGGTGCATAGAGGCGGGGCGGGCCGTGCTGGTGGAGAAGCCGTTCACCACCGGCGCCGCCGACGCCGAGAAGCTCGCGGCGCTCGCCCGCGAGCGCGGCGTGTTCGCGATGGAGGCGATGTGGACCCGGTTCAACCCGCTCGTCCGGCGGCTGCGCGACCTCGTCGCCGGCGGCGCGATCGGTGACGTGACGGCCGTGTACGCCGACTTCTCCATCACCCGGACCTACGACCCGGAGCACCGGCTGTGGTCGCCGGAGCTCGGCGGCGGCGCGCTGCTGGACCTCGGCTGCTACCCGCTGTCGTTCACCTGGCCGCTGCTCGGCCCGCCCGCGTCCGTGCAGGCCACCGCGTCGCCCGCGCCGACCGGCGTGGACGCCAACACGGGCGTCCTGCTCGGCTACGCGTCCGGCGCGGTGGCGCTGCTGCACTGCGGGCTGCTCGGCGACTCGCCGCACACCGCCACCGTCATCGGGACGCGCGGCCGCGTCGACGTCGCGTCCCCGTTCTACCGGCCCGCGTCGATGACGGTCGTGCGGACCGGCGGCGACCCCGAGGTCCTCACCGCGGACATCGAGGGGCACGGCTACACCTACCAGGCGCAGGAGGTGGCGCGCTGCCTGCGCGCCGGCCTCACCGAGTCGCCGCTGATGCCGCTGGACGAGACCGTCGCGATCCTGCGGACGATCGACGAGATCACCGCCCAGTTCGGTCAGTCGACCTCCACCCAGCCGTAGGTGCGCTCGACCGCCTTCTTCCAGCCGGCGTAGCCCTTCTCGCGCTGCTCGTCGTCCCAGGTGGGCAGCCAGCGCTTGTCCTCGTTCCAGTTCTGGCGCAGCTCGTCGGTGGTGTTCCAGAAGCCGACGGCGAGGCCGGCGGCGTAGGCGGCGCCGAGGGCGGTGGTCTCGGCGACGACCGGGCGCGACACCGGGACGCCGAGGATGTCGGCCTGCATCTGCATGCACAGCTCGTTCGCCGTCACGCCGCCGTCCACCTTGAGCACGTCCAGCGAGACGCCGGAGTCCTCGCGCATCGCCTCGACGACGTCCTTGGACTGGTAGCAGATCGATTCGAGGGTGGCGCGGGCCAGGTGGGCGTTGGTGTTGAAGCGCGAGAGCCCGACGATGGCGCCGCGCGCGTCCGACCGCCAGTACGGGGCGAACAGGCCGGAGAACGCGGGGACGAAGTACACGCCGCCGTTGTCCTCGACCTGCCGGGCCAGGTTCTCGCTCTGCGCGGCGCCGGAGATGATGCCGAGCTGGTCGCGCAGCCACTGCACCGCCGACCCGGTGACCGCGATCGAGCCCTCCAGCGCGTACACCACCGGGCGGTCGCCGAACTTGTAGCAGACCGTCGTGAGCATCCCGGCCTTGGAGCGGACGAGTTCCTCACCGGTGTTGAGCAGCAGGAAGTTGCCGGTGCCGTAGGTGTTCTTGGCCTCGCCGGGCGAGAAGCACACCTGGCCGACGGTCGCGGCCTGCTGGTCGCCGAGGATGCCGGTCAGCGGCACCTCCCCGCCGAGCGGGCCGTCCGCGCGCGTCACGCCGTACGGGTCGGGCGCCGACGACGGCCTGATCTCCGGCAGCATCGCGCGCGGGATGCCGAAGAACGACAGCAGCTCCTCGTCCCAGTCGAGGGTCTCCAGATCCATCAGCATGGTGCGGCTGGCGTTGGTGACGTCGGTGACGTGCACGCCGCCGTCCGTCCCGCCGGTCAGGTTCCACAGCACCCAGGTGTCCATGTTGCCGAAGACGGCGTCGCCCCTCTCCGCGGCCTCCCGGACCCCGTCGACGTTCTCCATGATCCACTGGACCTTGCCGGCGGAGAAGTACGTCGCGGGCGGCAGCCCGGCGCGGTGCCGGATCGTCTTGCCGCGGCCGTCGCGTTCCAGCGCGGAGGCGATGCGGTCGGTGCGGGTGTCCTGCCAGACGATCGCGTTGTAGTACGGGCGGCCGGTGCGGCGGTTCCACACCAGCGTCGTCTCGCGCTGGTTGGTGATGCCGAACGCGGCGAGGTCGTCGTGGTGCAGGTTCGCCTTGTTCAGCGTCGTCTGGACGACCGCGCGGGTGCGCTCCCAGATCTCGGTGGGGTTGTGCTCGACCCAGCCGGCCTGCGGCAGGATCTGCTCGTGCTCGAGCTGGTGGCGGGCGACCTCGTTGCCGCCGTGATCGAAGATCATGAACCGGGTGCTGGTCGTGCCCTGGTCGAGGGCGCCGACGAAGTCGGCCATGCGGCTCTGCCTTTCTGCGCGGGACGTTCGGGGCGGGGACGTGCGGGCGGGGACGTCGAAGGCGGGGACGTCGAGGGCGGGAACGGGCGGCGCCCGTCACTCCTCGACGTCGTACTCGGGCCTCGGCTCGGTGCCCCCGGGGCCTTCCTCGGGGATGTTGCGGCCGATGAGCAGGATGTACAGGCCGGCGCCCAGGATGCCCCCGATGACCGGCGCGACGAGGGGCACCCAGAAGTAGAAGTGCCCGAACTGATCTCGCCAGGCGGTGTCGTAGCCGGTGATGTACTGCGCGAGGCGCGGCCCGAAGTCGCGCGCCGGGTTGATCGCGTACCCGGCGGCCGAGCCGAACGCCATGCCGATCGCGACCACGACGAGCCCGATGATGAGCGGCGCCATGTTCGCCAGCGGAGGCGAGTTGCGCGCGTCGGTCAGCGCCAGCACCAGGAACAGCAGGATCGCGGTGCCGATGATCTGGTCGCGGAACGCGCCCCAGGTGTGGATCGGCAGGGTCCCGTTGCCCGGCAGGGTGGAGAACACGAACTGCGTCTTGACGGTGTGCCCGGGATCGAACTTGGCGAGGATCTCGCTGTAGTTCCACCGGACGATGAGCGCCGCGATGAACGCGCCGAGCATCTGGGCGAAGATGAACGGGAGGACCTTCCGCCACGGGAAGCCCTTGAAGACCGCGAGCGCGATCGTCACCGCCGGGTTGATGTGGCCGCCGCTGAGGCGCGCCGACACGTAGACGCCGAGCGTCACGCCCCATCCCCACGCCCAGGTGATGGCGTCGTGGCCGCCGAGGCTCTGCGGGGCGCCGAGCCCGCTGCCCGCGACGGCCTGCGCGACGACGCCCACCCCGAACAGGATGAGGATCAGGGTCCCCGCGAACTCCGCGGACATCTCGACGGCGAGGTCCGGGAGTCTTCGTCCTCGCGGGAGTGCGGCCATCTCTCCTCCTCGGGGATGTGACGCTGGGTCAGTGGATGATCACTTTCCGCGTTCCTTCCCCGGCGATCGTCCGCTACACGAACCGGCGCGGGTCAGTGTCCCCGGAAGGCCTCCTCCAGCCACCAGGACGGCCGCCCCCGCGTGATCTTCGCGTGCACCAGCATCGGCCGGTCGCGGGGCCCTTCCAGCCAGCGCGCCACCGCGCCGAGGTCGGCGGGCCGCCGGACGGTGGCCGCCGCGCAGCCGTAGCCGCGGCCGATGGCGGCCAGGTCGGCGGGCGGGAACGTGACGGTGCCGAGCGGATGGCCGGACGGCCCGAAATGGTGGACCTCCGCGCCGTAGGCCTCGTCGTCGTACACCACCACCAGCAGGCCGAGGCCGAGCCGGACGGCCGTCTCCAGCTCGGCGGCGGCCATCAGCGCGCCGCCGTCGCCGAGCGCGGCGACGGTGAGCCGGCCTGGGCGGGCCACCGCCGCGCCGATCGCGGTGGCCAGGCCCAGCCCGATCGACTGGAACGCCTGCGTGAACACCAGCCCGTCGGCGTCCGGGACGTCCAGGAACATCGCCGGGTAGCCCATGAAGTTGCCGGAGTCGACGGCGACGGTGCGCTCGCGCGGCAGCATCCCGTCCAGCGCGATCGTCAGCGTGCGCGGGTCGATGCGCGGACCGCCGTCCGGGTGCCGGTCGTGCTCCTTGTCCTCCTCGTAGGGGACGTCCTGCCAGCGGCCCTCGCGGGCGAGGCGCTCGGCGACGTCCGCGGTGCGGTACCCGGTGGCGGAGTGCCCGCGCGCCTCCAGCTCCGCGTCGGCGGCCCGCGCGGTCTCCGCGACGTCGCCGATGAGGCCGAGGTCGACCCGGTGGTGCGCGCCGAGCGCCCGGGCGTCCACGTCGACCTGGACGACCGCGGCCGTGCGGCCGACGAGGGCGCCGTGCCGGGTCGTCCACATGTTCAGCGAGCAGCCCCACGCGACGAGCAGGTCGGCGCCGGCGATGAGCTCGGCCGCCGCGGGCGTCGCGAATCCGCCGCTGACGTCCAGGCCGAACGGATCGCCGGCGAACAGCCCCCGCGCGACGGCGGTGGTGGCGACCAGCGCGCCGCACCGGGCGGCGAGCGCGGCGAGCTCC
>NZ_JBEYYT010000590.1:0-4740 GCF_040645715.1 Spirillospora sp. NPDC046719
GCGGGGGCGTCGATCGCGCCGAGCAGCGGAGCCCAGTCGAGGGGCCGCGCGGGCGGGCTGACCAGCCGCGTCGCGTCGTCGATCGTCCCGTCGAGGAAGCGGCCGTCGGCGGCGATCGCGGTGACGGTGGCGGGCCGCGGCGACCGCTCCTGCCCGTTGAGGCGGGGCGGCGGGGGCAGCAGCCCGAGCAGCGCGTCGTCGAGGTCGGTGTCGGGGGTCTCGGCGGGCGGCCGCACCGTCGCGCCGGACCGGATCACCTCGACGCGGCGCGACAGCGCACGGCGGTGGCGCAGCACGTCCGCGGCCCGCAGCACCGTGCCGACGACGCCGGAGACGATCGCCGGGTCGGTGAGCTCGGGCATCTCGCGGGCCAGCGCGTCCCGCACCGCCTCCGGTGAGGGCGCGGCCTCCAGCAGGGCACGGGCGGCCTGCTCGGTCGCGCCGCGCAGCGCCTCGGACGAGCCGGTGTCGCGCGGCGCGAGGAAGTGCCAGAACGCGGGCGGCGGCAGCATCGGCCGGCCCTGCGGGTCGACGCTCCACTGCGCCTTTCCGGAGGGGTAGGCGCGCCCCTCCCACAGCAGCGTGCCGTCGGACGCGTCGTAGCAGCGAATCGGCACGTAGGCGTTGGAGTCCTCCAGCGCCACGACGAGATCGGGGCCGCCGGGCATGCGCAGGACGCCCCACGGGTCGCCGAGGTCGTCGGTGCGGCGGAGCGTTGCGCGGCGGCCGTCGGTGCCCTCGATCGTCCAGCCGGCCGGCGGGCCGCCCTTACCGCTCTCCATCCTGGCGACGCGGAACCCGGCGAGTCCGCCGGACTGGCCGAGCGGCGACGCGGTCACGCCATCGGGCAGGCGCACGAGGCTGAACCAGTCGTCGTCCCAGGCTGCGCCGTCCGGCGGGTCGGCCGCGAGGAAGTCCGGCGGCGCGGCGGCCGGGCCGCGCTCGCCCGTCGCCGGATCGAGGACGGCCCAGTCCGCCTGCGAGTACGCGTACCGGGGCGCGCTCCAGATCCGCGTGCCGTCGCCGTACTGCCGCTCGTGGTCGCCGATGCCCTCCCGCCCGCCGGGCAGCAGGACCCGCTCGCCGTCGTAGCGGCCGCCGCCGACCTCGAACTGGTAGCCCTGCCCGCCGCTGCGCAGCCCCCGGCAGGCGACCATGCCCAGCTTGTTCTCCGGCTCGAAGACCTCGTCCGGGGCGCTCGCCCAGAACGCGCGGTCGACGCCGCGCGCGCCCTCCCGCTCCGACCAGCCGACCAGGAAGTCCCCGCCCGCATAGTGGACGGTGCGGACGCTCGTCCCGGCGGGCAGCGCGAACGCGCACTCGCCGCGCCGTCCCGCGTGGTCGACCGCGATGGCGCGGCCGCCGCCGTAGACGGTGAGGACGGGCCAGGTGGACGTGGCGCCGAGGACGTCCTCGCCGAGGTCGGCGAGCGCCGCGTCCAGCGCGGGCCAGCCGAGTTCGGCGAGGACGCCGGCGCGCAGCGTACGGGCGAGCGGGACGGCGAGGTCGAGCACGGCGAGGGCGTCGCCGATGCCGTCCAGCGCCGCGGCGGTCGGCGGGTCGAGGAGGCCGTCGAGGGCGTCCAGGGCGCGTCCGGCGCCGCCGAGGCCCCCGCCCGCGACCTGGCCGATCAGCGCGGAGAGCCTGTCGTGGACGGCCTTCTCCACGCCGGGCGTCTCGGGCAGCCGCGAGATCGCGGTGCCCTCGCGCAGCCGGGCGTGCACCGTGCCCTCCAGGCGCGGGCCGAGCACCGGGTCGGCGGCGAGCGCCGTCAGGTCGCGGCGGGACTCCGCGCCCCAGAAGTGCAGGGGCGTGCCCGGGCCCGGGTCCTCCACCCGGACGCCCTCGGCGAGGCACGCGTCGACGAGGTCGGCGTCGAAGTGGGCGGCGCCGCGGTAACGGGACTCGTGCAGCCGCACCGGGACGGCCTCGGCGCGCAACCGGGGCGCGAGCCTCGGCAGCGCCGCGAACAGCTCGTCCGGCATCCGCTGACGGGTGATGCCCCCGTACGGGACGCGGACGTAGGAGTAGTGCGCGGAGAACGCGCCGAGCCAGCCCGCGAGGCCGCTCGACGGCCGGACGTCACCGGACGCCATCGCGTCGATCACCCCGGCGGCGTCCAGCATCCGCAGCCAGGCGGCGCCGTCGACGGCCCCGATCGGGAAGACCACGGCGAGTCCGGCGCGCAGCTCCGGCGGCGGCGCCGCCTTGGCGAAGACCTTGGCGGCACCGTCGAGCAGGCCGTCGGGGACGGCGGTGCCGCGCGCGTCGGCGAGCGCCTGCGCGAGGATCGCCGCGTCCTCGGCGAGACCGAGACCCGCGGCCTTCGCGGACCTGCGGACGCGGGTGTGCAGGTCCGCGGGCGGCGCCGCGCCGCCCCTCCCCCACGCGGCCACGAACCGGGCGAACTCGCGGTGCGCGCGGTCGGCGGGGTAGGTCGCGCCGAGCCATTCCTGATGCTCGCGGACGCGGGCCGCGCCGATCGCCCCGGCCCGCGCGAACAGCAGGGCGTTGTCCACCCGATACTCGTCGTCGACCGGCAGCGCGTGCCGGGCCTCGGCGTCGCGGGCGTCCGCGTACGCGGTGGCGGCGTGCTTGGGCGCGACCCCGGCGAGCCGGTGGCCGACGGTGTCCCAGAACCACGGCAGGTGCGCGGCGGGGAGGCCGCGCGCCTCCCGCTTCATGTCGTCCAGGAACCGGCCGGGCCGCTCGTGAGCGCGCCCGAGCCCGGCGCGGACGGTCGCGAGCAGCTTCTCCGCGCCCGGCGCGGCGCCGGGATCGGCCTCCTCGACCCAGTCCAGGTAGAGGGTCGACTGTGCGGGATCTGCCGGAAGCAGCGGGGACATGGCGGGCAGTATGGCAGCGTCCCCGGACATAACACACCGGAACGATCAAGCCAGGGCGACCGCCGCGGCCCACGGCTGCCGCGTCCCTACTCCGGCGCGGGAAGGACGGGCCCCAGGCTCGACTGCACGTAAGCCACGCCCTCGACATACTTCGGATCCATCGCACGCTAGGGCGTCGGCTCGCCGAGCCGCTCCTGGGTTGCCCAGCGGATCCCGGACGCGCCCGACCTTGTCGCCCCAGAACAGCGCGGTCGGACGCGCGACCACGGCGGCCCCCGCCCCGACCGCGCGCTCCACCACCGCGTCGGCGTCCGAACAGCCGCAGCAGTCCCGGCGTCTCCACGGGGAACGGCGAGTCGAACACGACCGAGTCACCGATCCGGGCCTCGGGTGCCCGATCCGCCCGCCCACCTCCATCCGGCTCAGCTCCTCGCCGCCATGCGCACATTCGCCGCCGCCCCGAATGCCGGCCGCTTCCAAGACGCGGCGGCGGAACTGCCGATCACCCAGCAGGCCGTGTCCAAGCGCATCGCCGCCCTCGAGAAGGACCTCGGCGTCCGCCTGCTCACCCGCACCGCCCGCGGAGCCCGCCTCACCATCGACGGGCAGGCGCTCCTCCCCCACGCCCGCGCCCTCCTCCAAGCCGAGGAGCGCGCCATCGCCTCCATCGCCCCCGGCCGCCAAGCGCTCCGCGTCGACGCGATCGCCCGGCGGCTCGCCCCCGCCAGCCTGCTCCGCAACTTCCACCGCGCATCCCGCCATCCCCTCGACGTCGTGCCCCTCTTCGACGCCGACGCCGCACTCCACACGATCGCCTCCGGCACCATCGACGCGTCCTTCCGCGCCCTCACCGCCCCCAACCGGCTCCCCGTCGGCCTCGACTCCACCCGCGTCCTCGACGAACCCGTCCAACTCCTCACCGGCCCGGCCCCCCGTTCGCCGCCGCCCGCGCCGTCCGTCCCGCCGACCTCGCCGGACACCGGATCTGGATGCCCGGCATCGTCCTCGGCACCGAATGGGCCGCCTTCTACGACGACCCCGCCGCCGCCTTCGGCATCACCATCGACCCGTCGGCCGCCAGTTCGGCCTGGAGCCGCTCCTCGACGCCATCGCCGACTCCACCGCGCTGACCACCTTCGTCGGCGACCGGACCCGCCTGGTGTGGCCCGCCGACCACGCCCGTCCACGACCCGACGCCCGTCTACCCGCACTCCCTCATCTGGCACCGCGACAACCAGCACCCCGCCCTCACCGCACTCCGCGCCCACCTCGGCTCTCCGCCCGCCGCCCCCGGCACGTGGACTCCGCGCTGGGCGCACCGCACACCGTCCCGGCGTAAGACCGCATGAAGTAGCGGCAGCGGTGACGGATCGGGTTGTTGCCTCGCCACTCCAGCGCGCGACCGCACTCGCCATGGCGTTCGAGTGAACCAAGGACCCGAGACAGTTCTTCACCGCCGCCGCTGCTGCGCTGTCGCCGCCGTCGTCGCCGCAGGTCAAGGCGCAGGTGCGGATTGAGGTAGTCGGATGGGCGGTGATGCATCAGAGATGCGGTACTCGGGGTGACGGGGAAGCTTCAACAAACCGCGAAAACACCATCAGGCGGAGACCTACATGCCTGGCCGCGCGCATAAGGAATGATCAGGTGCGTGGCGAGCGCGTGGCATGCGGCGAACGGCGAGGCGGATTGTCTACGGGGGACGAAGAGAGGAAGTAGACGCGTCTAGGAGAGTGGTCTTCGAGGCGTGAGGATGTCGGGGTTATGGGTGGAAGGAGCGCCGCGGTCTTCGAGTTGGGTGTTGGGGAGATCGGCGAGAGGGGTGTTCGGGTGGTGGGGTGGCGCTTGCGTACGGGGCCGCCCCTCCAAAGTCAAGGGCGCCTTCGGCGTCGCTTCG
>NZ_JBEYYT010000591.1:0-4730 GCF_040645715.1 Spirillospora sp. NPDC046719
CGCGGCGAGCCGCTCGACCGCCTCCAGCGCGGCCGCGTCCCGCCGCCCGGCCGCGGCGAGCACGCGCGCGGCGTCCTCCAGCGCGGGGCCGGCGGAGGCGAGGCCCGCGAGCGCCGCCCCGGCCGCCGCGGGCCCGGGCTCGGCGCCGGTGATCAGGACGGCCGTGGTGTTCCGCAGGCCCAGCTCGGGCAGCATCCCGATCTCGCCCGCGGCGCCCCACCGGCCGCGGTGCAGGCGCCCGCCGATCAGGGCGCCCGCGCCGGTGTGCAGCCCGGCGAGCACGCACACGACGTCGTCGGCCGCGCGGGCGGTGCCGCACCACCGCTCGGCCATCGCCGCGAGGTTGGCGTCGTTCTCCACCAGCACCGGGCAGGCGAACGACCGGCCGAGTTCACGGCCGAGCTCGACGCCCTCCCACCCGGGGACGGCGGCGCAGCGGGTGACGGTGCCGTCGGGGCCGACGACGCCGGGGGTGCCGATCGCGACGGCCCGCAGCGACCGCCGGTCGATCCCGGCCTCGGCCAGGCACTCCTTGACGGCCGCGCGGACGGCGGCGATGCGGACGTCCGGGCGGGCGTAGGTGTCGAGCTCCGCGCGGCGGCCGCCGACGTTCGCGCCGCACAGGTCCGTGAGAAGCAGCCGGACGTGGTGCGCGTCGATCTCGATGCCGAGGGCGTGGCCGGCCTCGGCGCGGAACCGGTAGCGGCGGGCGGGCCGGCCGAGGCCGCTGCCGGGCCGTGGCGCGACCTCGGCGACCAGACCGCGGCCGATCAGGTCGCCGAGCACGCCCTCGGTGGTGGGGCGCGACAAACCGACCCGGCGGGCCAGCCCGGACAGCGTCGACTCGCCGCCGTCGCGCAGTTCCCGCAGGGTGGCGGCGGAGTTCAGGCGGCGCAGCACCGAGAGGTCGCCCCCGTGCAGCGAGTGTTCGGACACGGCACCCCCGACGGCGGTCTGCGGGCCGGCGGCTCAAGGCCGTCCTACTCATGGAAGGCACCTGCACAAGTGGGCCGGACGGCGCCCACGATACTCCGGCCCGGCGTCCCTCAGCCGCCGTAGGCGAGGCCGTATCCGAACGGGAAGAGCGGCTTCTTGCCGTCGCCGCGGTTGACCGGCTCCTGGCCGCCGTCGCCCGGCCACGTCACCGGCAGCCTGCCGGACGGCCGGGCGTCGCCGAACAGCACGTCGGCGACGCCCGCTCCCTCGGTGCCCGGCAGCCACGACGCGACGAGCGCGTTCCAACCGCCGAGCCGGGACGCGACGTCCAGCGGGCGCCCCGAGACCAGGACGACGGCGACCGGCACGCCCGAGGCGCGCAGCCGCTCGACGGTCGCCAGGTCCTCCGCGTCGAGGGCGAGGCCGCCGGGCCGGTCGCCGTGGTACTCGGCGTACGGCTTCTCCCCGACGACGGCCACCGCCGCGTCGTAGGACTCGTCGATCCCCTTGCCGTCCCGGTCGTAGCCGATCTTCGCCCGCTCCCCCGCGACCTGCCGGATGCCCTCCAGGATGGTCGTCCCGGGCGTCGTCCGGCCCGGGGATCCCTGCCACGTCACCGTCCAGCCGCCGGACTGCATGCCGATGTCGTCGGCGCTGCGCCCCGCGACGAAGATCTTCCCGTCGCGGCGCAGCGGCAGGACGCCGTCGTTCTTCAGCAGCACCTGCGACTCGGCGACGGCGCGGCGGGCGAGCGCGCGGTGCGCGGCGCTCCCGACCGTCTTCAGAAGGCTCCGGTCGGCCATCGGCCGCTCGAACAGCCCGAACCTCATCTTCTGGGTCAGGATGCGGCGGTTGGCGTCGTCGACGCGCGCCATCGGGACCGTCCCGTCCTCCACCTCGGCGCGCAGGCCCGCGATGAAGTCCTTCCATTTCGCCGGCACCATGACCATGTCGATCCCGGCGTTGACCGCCTTCGCGATCTCGTCCCTTGTCATGCCCGCCTCGCCGTCGATCCGGTCGACGCCCTGGTAGTCGGACACGACGAAGCCCCCGAAGCCGAGCTCCCCCTTCAGCACCCCGGTGACCAGGTACCGGTTGGCGTGCATCTTCACGCCGTTCCACGAGCTGTAGGACACCATCACCGACCCGACGCCGCGCCGGACGGCCTCCCGGAACGGCGGCAGGTGCACCGCCCGCAGCTCCGCCTCGGAGATCCGCGCGTCGCCGCGGTCCCGGCCGCCCTCGGTGCCGCCGTCGCCGACGAAGTGCTTCGCCGTGGCGAGGACCGACGCGGGGCCGCCCGGCTTCGCGCCCTGGAGCCCGTCGATGAGCGAGGTCATGGCGGACGGCAGCTCCGGGACCTCGCCGAACGACTCGTAGGTGCGTCCCCAGCGGTCGTCGCGGGCGACGCACAGGCAGGGCGCGAAGTCCCAGCGCGCGCCGGTCGCGGTCATCTCCTCGGCCGTCGCCGCCCCGATCTCGCGGACGAGCTCCGGATCGCGCGAGGCGCCGAGCCCGATGGCGTGCGGGAAGATCGTCGCGCCGACCACGTTGTTGTCGCCGTGCACCGCGTCCACCCCGTACAGCATCGGGATGCGCAGCGGGGCCGACAGGGCGCCCTTCTGGAACGCGTCGTCCATGTCCGCCCAGCTCTTCGCCGTGTTCGGGGACGGCGCCGAACCGCCAGCCGACATGACCGACCCGATCCGGTACCTCCCGACCTCCTCCGGGGTGATGTACCGGCGTTCGGGCTGCGTCATCTGCCCGAGCTTGTCGTCCAGGCTCATCCGGGAGAGCAGGTCGTCGACGCGGGCCGCGACGGGCAGCGCGGGATCGAGGTACGGGACGGCGGCCGCGCGCTCCGGACCGGAGGCCAGCGCGGGCACGGACGGCGAGCCGAGGGCGAGCAGCGCCGGCAGGCCGAGGGCGAGCAGCCGCACCCGGGCCGCCCGCACGGAGGAGCAGTACATGAGGAAGGTTTTTCCGGCGACGGCCAATTCCGGCGCAAGCGGGCGCAAGCGGCCGGCAATATCTGCCGGCCGCCACCCGATCAATCTCGATATTTCTTATTAAGGGCGACCGCCCGGGATCGAACCGAGGACCTCCAGGACCACAACCTGGCGTGCAGACCACCACACCACGGACGCCGTGTCTCCGGCAGGAATCGAACCTGCGCCCTCCGGGTCCGCAACCCGGCGCGCTCTCCTCTGCGCCACGGAGACTCGATATTCATTTGTCGTGCGTACTGGGCGCAGGAATCGAACCTGCCTGATGCGGCTTATGAGGCCGCCGGATGCACCAGCATCCCTGCCCAGCCTGCGCGGAGGGTGCGAGATTCGAACTCGCGCAGGGTGACCCCTGACCACGGCTTAGCAAGCCGCTGCCTTTCCGCTCGGCCAACCCTCCGGAAGAACAAGGTGGAATCGTGCGGGAAAAGAAAAAGACCGCCCGTTCTGCTCGGGCGGTCGGCGGCGGGACGCGATGGTCACGTCCCGCGGCGGCTCCCGAGGCCGGAGTGGCTGCTGCGATGCATTCGGTGTCGGCGCATCTTTCCCTCTCCTTCCGGCCTCGTTCCGTTCGATGTCCATATTGCCGGAACGGTTCCCTCGCGGCAACTCCTTTATCGGGGCGGCCCGCCCGGTGCGGGCCACCCCGTTCCCGCTACTCGTCGAAATCGGTGCTGCGGATCAGCGGCTCCCAGGCGGCGAACTCCTTCCGGAGGCCGTCGAGGCTCGCGGCGACCGCGTCGGCGGCGTCGCTGCCGAGCGGCAGCCGCAGCGGCGTGTCCTCGGCGTCCAGCGCGGTGAGGATGGCGGCGGCGGCCTTGGCGGGGTCGCCGGGCTGCTTGCCGTCGCTGTCCGGCAGGCCCTTGCGCACCCGCCCGACCGTGTCGGCGTACTCCGGCATCTCGTCGGCCATCAGCAGCCCGCCGCCCGCGAACGACGTCCGGAACGCGCCCGGCTCCACGATCATCACCTTGATCCCGAACGGCGCCACCTCGCCCGCGAGCGCCTCCGTCAGCCCCTCCAGCGCGAACTTGGTGGCCGAGTAGCCGCCGACGCCCGGGAAGGACAGCCGGCCGCCCTGGCTCGTCAGCTGCACGATCGCGCCGGAGCCCCGCGCGCGCATGTGCGGCAGCACCGCCCGCGTCAGCGCGGCGGGGCCGAAGAAGTGCAGGTCCATCAGGTCGCGCAACTCCCGGTCGGTGGTCTCCTCCACCGCGCCGACCAGGCCGCGCCCGGCGTTGTTCACCAGGACGTCGATCCGGCCGTGCCACAGCAGCACGTCGGCCACCACGTCCGCGATCCGGCCGTGGTCGGTGACGTCCAGCGCGACCGCGTTCACGCGGCCGGGGTACCGGCCGGCGAGGTCGTCCAGCGCCTGCGGGCGGCGCGCCGCCGCGACGACGGTGTCGCCCGCGGCGAGCGCCGCCTCCGCGATCGCCCGCCCGAACCCCGAGGTCGCCCCGGTGATCAGCCAGACCCGCCCGTTCTCGTTCTCAGTCGTGTTCGTCATGCTCCGTTTATCGCAGCCGCGGCGGGGCGGCGTCCAAGACAGAGATCAACATGAGCGATAAAGAGCCTTTATCATCGCCGCATGGAGCTGCGTCAGCTGCGCTACCTGGTCGCGATCGCGGACGCCGGGAACCTCGGCCGGGCCGCCGAGTCGCTGTTCGTCAGCCAGCCGGCGCTGTCGTACGCGCTGCGCCGGCTGGAGTCCGAGCTCGGGGTGCGGCTGTTCGACCGGCACGCCGGCGGGGTCACCGCCACGGCCGCCGGGGCCGACGTCGTCGC
>NZ_JBEYYT010000592.1:0-4728 GCF_040645715.1 Spirillospora sp. NPDC046719
GTGAAGATGAGGCAGATCCGGTCCGCGGACCCGTGGAGCACGGTCCTGGCCCCTCCGGGCCGGGCCGCCGGGCCCGGGGCGCCCGCGGGGCCGGCCGCGCCGGACGCCCCGGAGGCGCCGCACGCGCGTGGTGACGCGGGCGAGGCGGGCGAGGCCGGCGGCGGCGACGTCTACGGCCGGGTGCTCGACCACCTGCGGGCGGCGGACGGGCCGCTGTCGCTCGCGGAGATCCGGCACGCGACCGGGCTCGGGCTGCTGGAGGTGGCGGGCGCCGTGGAGCGGCTGCGCGACCGCGGGCTGGTCTCGATCGAGCGGGAGATCGACGAGGTCGTCCGGCTGACCGGGCGGTGATCGGGAGCGGATGGCCGGATACCTCGTCGCGGTCTCGCTGAGCTGCCTGGTCGGCGTCGCCGAGCTGGTCAGCCGCTACCGGGACCGCCCCACCACGCTGGTCCGGGTGCCGAGCACCTGGGCGTACGTGCTGATCAACGGGGGAGCGGGCGCCGGGTCGCTGCTGCTCCTGCACACCTTCGGCTGGCGGTTCGGGGTGGCGTCGCCGGACGTCGCCGCGGCGACGCAGGTGCTGGTCGCGAGCCTCGGCTCGATGATGGTGTTCCGCAGCGCGGTGTTCACCGTCCGGGTGGGGGACGAGGACGTCGCGGTCGGGCCGAGCACGCTGCTGACCTCGCTGCTCGCCGCCGCGGACCGGGGCGTCGACCGGATGCAGGCGAAGACCCGCGCGCAGGAGGCGGGGGAGATCATGCGCGGGGTCTCGTTCGCCAAGTCGAAGCTGGCGCTGCCGACGTACTGCCTCGGCCTGCTGCAGAACGTCTCCGCCGAGGACCAGGCGGACCTGCGCACCGCCGTGGACGCGCTCGCGGGCAGCGAGATGACCGACGGGCAGATGGCCCTCAACCTGGGGCTGCTGCTGATGAACGTGGCGGGCCCGGACGTGCTGCGCTCCGCCGTCGACACGCTGCGGGACGAGATCATGGCCGGCGGGCCGCCGCCCGTCCCGGCGCCGCGCAACGGCCAGGCCGGCGAGGCGCGGGCCGGCGGCGGCGAACTGGTCCGCTCCAACCCGGACCAGTAGCCGCCGCCGGGGACGCTGCCTGACGGCCTAGCGGCCTAGCGGCTCGGCGCCGAGAGCGCCGCCGTCACTTAGTGGTACGTGTGCTCGGGGGCCGGGTAGACGCCGCTGACGACCTCTTCGGCGTAGCTGCGCGCGGCGTCGCCGAGCACGGTGCCGATGTCGGCGAACTTCTTGACGAACTTCGCGGTGTGCGGGGTGAGGCCGGCCATGTCCTGCCAGACCAGCACCTGCGCGTCGGTCTGGTTGCCGCCGCCGATGCCGATGGTGGGGATGGACAGCGACGAGGTGACGCGGGCGGCGAGCTCCTCGGGGACGCACTCGAGGACGACGGAGAACGCGCCCGACGCCTCGAGGGCCTTGGCGTCGGCCATCAGCTCCTCGCCGGCCTCGCCGCGGCCCTGCACCCGGTAGCCGCCGAAGACGTTGACGGACTGCGGGGTGAGGCCGAGGTGGCCCATCACGGGGATGCCGGCGGAGACCATCGCCTCGACCTGCGGGAGGATCCGGCGGCCGCCCTCGACCTTGATCGCGTGCGCGCCGGTCTCCTTGAGGAACCGGGTGGCGGCGGCGAGGGCCTCGGGGACGCCGGTCTGGTACGAGCCGAACGGCAGGTCGGCGACGACCATCGCGCGCTTGGAGCCGCGGACGACGGCGGCGGCGAGGGGGATCAGGTCGTCGACCGTGACCGGGATGGTCGAGTCGTAGCCGTAGACGACCATGGCGGCGGAGTCGCCGACGAGCAGCACGGGGATGCCGGCCTCGTCGAAGATCCGCGCGGTGAGGGCGTCGTAGGCGGTGAGCATCGGCCACTTCTCGTGCCGCTCCTTGGCGGCCGCGATGTCGCGGACGGTGATCCTTCGCCCGCCGGTACCGCCGTAGAGTGCGGTCGGCTGCGCGGGCGGCGCTACAGAAGAAGACATGGAGAACCTCCGGTCTTGAGGCGCCACGGTGGCGTACCCAGACGGATCCGATGGTGCCACTTCGAAAACGATTCGGGTAGTCCCCGAGATTCCCGGATCTTTCGGGCGCCGGGCCGGAACAAATTACGAAACGCTACGGTTGCGTATCGGTGGATGGCGGCGTACGCTCCTTACGAAACGAGACGTACCCGTATCGCATTCCCTCCGTCACGATCCAAGGAGCGCTGTGGACTCCCAGACCGTCCAGCGGCGCCGGTGGTACATCCTCGGCGTGCTGACCGTGAGCCTGCTGGTGGTGGTGCTCGACAACACCATCCTCAACGTCGCGCTCAAGACCATCGCCGACCCCGAGAAGGGCCTCGGCGCCACCCAGAGCCAGCTCGAGTGGTCGATCAACTCCTACACGCTGGTCTTCGCCGGCCTGCTGTTCACCTTCGGCGTCATCGGCGACCGGATCGGCCGCAAGCGCGTGCTGATGGGCGGCATGGCCGTGTTCGCCCTCGCCTCGCTGGCGTCGGCCTACGCCCAGTCGCCCGACCAGCTCATCTACGCCCGCGCCCTGATGGGCCTCGGCGGCGCCGCGATCATGCCGCAGACGCTGTCGATCATCTCCAACGTGTTCGAGCCGCACGAGCGCGCCCGCGCCATCGGCATCTGGGCCGGCGCCGTCGGCCTCGGCGTCGCCATCGGCCCGCTCACCGGCGGCCTGCTGCTCGCCCACTTCTGGTGGGGCTCGGTCTTCCTCATCAACGTGCCGGTCATCATCGCCGGCGTCACGCTGATCGCCTTCCTGGTGCCCGAGTCGCGCAACCCCAACCCCGGACGGCTCGACCCGGTCGGCGTCCTGCTGTCGGTCGTCGGCCTGGTCGTGGTGTCGTACGGCATCATCCAGGGCGGTGACAAGGGCGAGTGGCTGACCCTGGGCACCCTCGGCCCGATCCTCGCCGGCCTCGCCGTCCTCGCCCTGTTCGTCTGGCACGAGGCCCGCACCGCCTCGCCGGCGTTCGACGTCCGGCTGTTCAAGGACGCCCGCATGTCGGCCGCCGTCGCGTCCATCGCGCTGTGCTTCTTCGCCGCCACCGGCGTGTTCTTCTTCACCAGCTTCTACATGCAGTCCGTGCGGGGTCTCAGCGCGCTGGAGTCCGGCGCGATGGTGCTGCCCTTCGCGGCCGCGCAGCTGATCTTCTCCCCGCGCAGCGCGGGCATGGTCCGCCGGTTCGGCGCCAAGGCCGTCTGCACGTCCGGGCTGCTGCTGGTCACCGTCGCGCTGGCGAGCTACCAGTTCGTCGGCACCGACACCCCCATGTGGATCCTCGGCGTGATCTTCTTCGTGCAGGGCGCCGGCATGGCCAACGTGATGCCGCCCGCGACCGAGTCGGTCATGTCCGCGCTGCCGCGCGAGAAGGCCGGCGCCGGATCGGCCGTCAACAACGTCGCCCGGCAGGTCGCGGTCGCGATGGGCGTCGCCGTCCTCGGCTCCGTCGTCGCGTCCGTCTACCGCGGCGACCTGCACGACCGGCTCGCCGCGCTGCCCGCCGGCGCCCGCCAGGCCGCCGGCGAGTCCATCGAGGGCGCGCACGCCGTCGCCGCCCGGATGGGCACCGCGGGCCACGGCCTGATCGGCCCCGCCGACACCGCGTTCGTGCACGCCATGCACACCGCGTCGATCGCCGCGGCCGTCGTGTCCTTCCTCGGCGCCCTGGTCGTCCTGAAGTGGATGCCCGGACGCGCCGCCGCAGCTCCCGCCGCGGAGAACCAGACGGCTCCCGAGCCGGAGAAGGCCCGCGTGTGAGAGCGTGAGCATGCCATGAACGACACGACGACCAACCGCGCGCCGGGACGCCCGCGCAGCGAGCGGGCCGAGAAGGCCATCATCGAGGCCACCCTCGACCTGCTCGCCGCGGAGTCCGGGGTGGCCGGCGTCTCCATCGAGGCGGTGGCCGCCCGGGCCGGCGTCGGCAAGACGACGATCTACCGGCGCTGGCCCAGCAAGGAGGCGCTGATCGTGGGCGCGCTCGGCGCGGCGAAGGGCGAACTGCCCGCGCCCGCCGGCGCGTCCGCCCGCGAGGACCTCCTGGAGATCGCGCGGACCTTCGCGGCCGAGCGCAAGAAGCGGTACTCGCGCTGCTTCTGGAACGTGGTCGGCGGCGCGGAGAAGTACCCCGAGCTGTACGCCCGCTACAAGCAGGACGTCATCGAGCCGCGCCGCGCCGTCATCCGCGAGGTGCTGCGCCGCGGCGTCGAGACGGGGGAGCTGCGCGCCGACCTCGACATCGAGGCGGGCATCTCGATGCTGACCGGGTCGCTGTCCACCAAGACCCCGCAGGAGACCTTCCCGGAGGGCTACGCGGAGACCGTCGTGGACCTCCTGCTGACCGGGATCGGCGCGCCGTCCTGACCGGATCCGGCGGACCCGGCGGCAGCCGCGGAGGCCCGTTTCCTCGGGAGATAACGCCCGAGAATCCGCATACCGCACGGTTTTCGGCGCGGTAACCGTGATCTTCTCCCGCCGATCACGCGTCATGCCCCATACTGTCGCTGGGTAGTGCTAAGACGACCGGCTGTCTGGAGCGCGTCAGGTGAGATCCGTCATGGCGCCGCGAGGCGATGCGCCCGCCACCGATTCGGCGTCCCGGACCCTGGTCCTGGGCATCGACGGCGGACGGCGGATCGTCCAGTGCGGACCCAACAGCGCGGCCGTCATCGGCCGCGCGC
>NZ_JBEYYT010000593.1:0-4708 GCF_040645715.1 Spirillospora sp. NPDC046719
TGCCGGCGGCCTCCCGCTGCGGCTCGTCCGGCGGCACCGCCTCGCGGACGCCGACCACCGCGAACCGCCCGAGCGCGAGCGCCGCGAAGAACACGATGACGACGCCGAGCCCGGCGAAGCCGGACAGCTGCTCGGCGAGGTGCCGGCCGTTGCCCGTGCCGAGCGGCGCGCCCACGCCCGGGACGTCCCACAGCGTGGCGAGCGGCCCGCCCACCGCGAACCAGGCGCCGCCGAGGACGCCCAGCCACGCGCCGAGCATCGCGATGGCGCGGTGCGCGCTGAACAGCACGATCAGCCCGCCCAGCACGGCGGCGGCCGCGGGGGCGATGCTGAGCTGGAGCCGGTCGGTGTTGTAGACCCAGGTGTCGTCGGGGGCGAACCCGAAGTCGAAGTAGGGGCCGGCGAAGGGCAGCAGCCCGCCCCACAGGCCCAGCAGCACCAGCAGGACCCCGCTGAAGCCGCCCCTGGTGCGCGGTACGCGCATGGTCCCAGTCATGATCATTCCTCCTGACCGGGCTACGGATTCTGTTTTGCACCCCCTTTACCCGCAGCGTCCGCGTCCACACCGCCGTCTCAGGCCACCGTGCGGGCCTGCTGCTCGGGGCGTTCGGCGTCGATGTGCCAGCTGATCACGCGGACCGGGCGGATCCGGATCAGGTCGTCGCTGAAGAAGCCCTCGCCGATGTGCATGCGGCCCTTGACCGGCTCCGCGGTCCCGCGGATCTCCACGCCGCGGCCCCAGCCGGGCCGCACCGCGTCCGGGTCGTCGGCGGGCGGCTTGTCGTCGACGAGGAACGACACGTGCGGGTCCGCGAGGACGTTGCGGTACTTGCGGCTGGCGGCGTTGTCCGGGCCGCCGATGTCGATCGTCCCGTCGCCGTTCAGCCGGAACCCGACGGGCCGCGTCTGCGGCCCGCCGTCCGGGCCGATCGTGGACAGCCGGCCGAGGCTCTGCGTGCCGAGGTAGGCGCGCTCGGCCGGGGTGAACGGGTCGGTCATCGTCGCTCTCCGATCTGCGGTGGTGCTCACGGAGCCGACGCTAGGACCTCAACCGCGATTCAGGTCAACCGGCGCTCTCCAGGCCGGCGGGCGTGCCGTCCGGGGCCGCGGCGAGGCGGCCGTCCAGCGCGTCGCGGACGAACCGGCCGAGCGCGCGGATCGCCGCGCGGGACTCCGGCAGGTACGGGCCGAACATCTGGAAGACGTGGATCTGCCGGTCCCACACCTGCAGCGTCACGGGGACGCCGGCCTCGGCGAGCCGCCGCGCCATCAGCTCTGAGTCGCAGTACAGCAGCTCGGTGGAGCCGGCCGTGAGCAGGACGGGCGGCAGCCCGGCCAGGTCGGCGCGGACGGGGGAGACCGCCGGGTCCTTGAGGTCGAGGTGGCCGAGGAACGCCTCCACCAGCCGCTCCAGCAGCACGCCCGGGTCGGACGGGTCGAGGCCCATGTTGGCGTGCGCGAGCTTGTCGGTCAGGTCCATGTCGAGCATGGGGGACAGCGCGGCGAGCGCCGCCGGCATCGGCAGCCCCTCGGCGCGGGCGCGCAGCGCGGTGGCGAAGGTGAGGTGCCCGCCCGCCGAGTCGCCCATGATGACGATGTGCGCGGGGTCGACGCCCCGCTCGTCCAGCAGCCACCGGTAGGCGGTGAGGCAGTCCTCGACCTCCCGCTCGAACGGGACGGCGGGGATCATCCGGTAGTCGACCGACAGCGCGGGGACGCCGGCGGCGGAGCTGAACGAGGCGATCATCCGGCGGTGCGTGTTGAGGCCGCAGCAGACCCAGCCGCCGCCGTGCAGGTAGAGGATCACGTGGTCGCGGGCGGACGGTGCGCCGGGCCCGCGCACCCACTCCGCGCCGAACCCGTCGAAGCGGACCTTCTCCGTGCGGACGCCCCGCGGTGCCGGGGCCCGTCCGGCGAGCCGGTCCAGGGCCGCCGCGCGCCGCAGCGCCCGGTCGTCGAAGGGGAGCGCGGCGGCCTTGGCCAGCCGGGGGCGCAGGAAGCGGCGGATCCCCGCCGAGACCGCGCGGGACCGCAGGCTCGCGGTCCCGTGGCGTTCGATGACCAGGGTCGTCGGGTGCGGCTGCGTCACCGGGTCCTCCTCGCGACGGGGATGTAAGTAGATGGTGACATCCGGCCGCCGTCCTCCCGAAACCGGGGGGCGGTGAGGCGCGGCTGTGGCAAATGCCAGAGAAAATGCCCTGAACGGCTTGCAATATCTGGCCATATGCATAGATGCGGGTGGAATCTGCGAGGGCTACGATCATCCCTCGTGACGACGTTCAGGATCAGTGAGGCGGCCGCGCTGCTCGGGGTCAGCGCCGACACCGTCCGGCGCTGGGTGGACGGCGGGCGGCTGCCCGCCGAGCGGGACGAGCACGGCCACCGGCGGGTGCCGGGCGCCGAGCTGGCCGCCTTCGTGCGGGACCAGGCGCGCGACCAGGCGCGCGGCGCCGCGCCCTCCGAGCAGGCCGAGCGGTTCTCCTCGGCGCGCAACCGGCTGCGCGGGATCGTCACCGAGGTCGTCCGGGACGGCGTGATGGCCCAGGTGGAGATCCAGGCGGGGCCGTTCCGGCTGGTGTCGCTGATGAGCCGCGAGGCGGCCGACGAGCTCGGCCTGCGGGTCGGCGTGGTCGCCGAGGCCGTGGTGAAGTCGACGAACGTCGTCGTCGAGGTGTCCGACCCGGGCTGACCCCCTTGAGGAGTGACATGTTCAAGCGCACATCGGCGGCCGTGCTCGCGGCGTCCCTGGCACTGGCGGCGGCGGGCTGCGGCGACACCGGCGGCGACACCGGCGGCGACACCTCCTCGGGCGGCGGCGGGTCCAGGACCCTCACCGTGTTCGCGGCGGCCTCGCTCACCGAGACCTTCACCGCACTCGGCAAGACCTTCGAGGCCGCGCACCCCGGGGTGAAGGTCCGGTTCAACTTCGGCGGCAGCGACAGCCTCGCCCAGGGCATCGCGCAGGGCGCCCCGGCGGACGTGTTCGCCTCCGCCAGCCCGGCGACGATGAAGACCGTCACCGACGCGGGCGACGCCGCCGGAACCCCGCGGGTGTTCACCCGCAACCGCCTGGTCATCGCCGTCCCGCCGAAGGACCCCGGCAAGGTCGCCGGGCTGGCGGACCTGTCGCGGTCCGGGCTGAAGGTCGTGCTGTGCGCGCCGACGGTGCCGTGCGGCGCGGCGGCGAAGAAGGCGCTCGCGGCGGCGAACGTCAAGGTCGCGCCCGCGTCCGAGGAGAGCGACGTCAAGGCGGTGCTCACCAAGGTGAGCCTCGACGAGGCCGACGCCGGGCTCGTCTACCGCACCGACGCCAAGGCCGCGGCCGGCAAGGTGAAGGCCATCGAGTTCCCCGAGTCGGCCAAGGCGGTCAACGACTACCCGATCGTCGAGGTGAAGAAGGCGCCGCAGGGCGCGCTCGCCGAGCGGTTCATCCAGCTCGTCCTCGGGGCGCAGGGCCGGGCCGCGCTCACCGCGGCGGGGTTCGAGGCGCCGTGAACCGGTCCGGCCGGCCGCCCTGGTTCCTGCTGCTGCCCGCGCTGGCCGGACTGGCGTTCCTGGTGCTGCCGCTGGCCGGGCTGCTCGCCCGCGCCCCGTGGTCCACCCTCGGCACCCGGCTCGGCCGGGGCCAGGTGCTGGAGGCGCTGCGGCTGTCGCTGCTGAGCGCCACGCTCGCCACCGGCGTGTGCCTGCTGCTCGGCGTCCCGCTGGCCTGGGTGCTGGCGCGGGCGTCGTTCCCCGGCCTGCGGATCGTCCGGGCGCTGGTCACCGTGCCGCTGGTGCTGCCGCCGGTCGTCGGCGGCGTCGCGCTGCTGCTGGCGCTCGGCCGCCGCGGGCTGGTCGGCGCGTGGCTGGACTCGGCGTTCGGGATCACGCTGCCGTTCACCACCGCCGGGGTGGTGCTCGCCGAGACGTTCGTCGCGATGCCGTTCCTGGTGATCAGCGTGGAGGGCGCCCTGCGCGCCGCCGACCTGCGCTACGAGGAGGCCGCCGCCACCCTCGGCGCCGGCCGCTGGACGATCTTCCGCCGCGTGACGCTGCCGCTGGTGGCACCGGGCGTCGCGGCCGGCGCGGTGCTGTGCTGGGCGCGGGCCCTCGGCGAGTTCGGCGCGACGATCACCTTCGCGGGCAACTTCCCCGGCCGGACCCAGACGATGCCGCTCGCGGTCTACCTCGCGCTGCAGAACGACCCGCAGGCCGCGATCGTGCTGAGCCTGGTGCTGCTCGCGGTGTCGGTGGCCGTGCTGGCCGCGCTCCGCGACCGCTGGGTGGAGACGTGACGGCCGGGGACGGCGGCGCGACCCGGGACGGCGGCGCCGGCGGGGACGGCGGCGCGAAGGGGCTGGACGCGCGGCTCGTCGTGCGGCGGGGGGCGTTCGACCTGGACCTCGCGCTCGCCGCCGCGCCCGGCGAGGTCGTCGCGCTGCTCGGGCCGAACGGCGCGGGCAAGAGCACCGCGCTGCGCGCCCTCGCCGGGCTCGTCGCGATGCCCGGCGGCCACATCCGGCTGGACGGGACGGACCTGCGCCCGCTGCCCGCCGAGCGCCGCGGCGTCGGCATGGTCTTCCAGGACTACCTGCTGTTCCCGCACCTCAGCGTCCTGGAGAACGTCGAGTTCGGGCCGCGCTGCCAGGGCGCCGGACGCCGCGCCGCGCGGCGCCGGGCGGCGGAGTGGCTGGAGCGGGTGGGGCTCGCCGAGTACGCGTCCGCG
>NZ_JBEYYT010000594.1:0-4697 GCF_040645715.1 Spirillospora sp. NPDC046719
CCGCCGCGACGCGCCGGTCCGCGGCGGTGCGGCCCCGGCGGGCCGCCGCGGAATGGGTGGGCTGCTCGCTGAGCCGGCCGCGGGCCAGCGTGAGCAGCCGGTCGCACCAGCCGGTGAGCGTCTCGGTGTCGTCCGCGCTGACCAGGACGGTCGGCGCCAGCGACCGCAGCACCGGGACCAGCTCGGCCATCGCGGCCGAGTACGCGGTCCCGCCCGGCCCCGCCGCGCCGGTCGGCCACGGTTCGGCGGCGGCCCGCAGGTCGCCGAACGGGTCGTCCAGCACCAGCAGGTCGGGGCCGTGCACGCACGCGGCGGCCAGCCCGGCGCGCAGCCGGACGTCCGGCGGCAGCAGCGACAGCGCCGTCCCGGCGGCCTCGGTGAGGTCCAGCCGCTTCATGATGGACCGTGCCACTGAGGTGCTCGTGCGCTTGTAGTACGCGGCATAAGCGACGAACTCGCCCGCCGTCATGCTCTCCGCGCGGGAGAACCGGGCCGGCAGGTAGCCGATCCGGGCCCGCGCGGCGCGCAGGTCCGCGGCGTTCGCTATGTCATGCCCGAGAATGTGCAGCACGCCGGAATTGGGCCGGCGCAAGGTCGCGAACGTGGCCAGCAGAGTGGATTTACCGACACCAGGTGGACCGGCGAAGCCGACCACGCCTTCGGTCACGCCGAAGGTCACCGGGCGCAGGAGCCACCGCCCCCCGCGGCGGACACCCATTCCTCGGGCCACGATCGCGGAATGCTCCGCGATCACTTGTTTCCCCCCGTTGCTCGTCATGCGAGCGCGACGGTCGTCCGAGCCGGGCCGGTGGCCGCTCCCGGCGCCACCCGGCGCCCGTCCGCCCGGACCGGCCGAATCGGCGGGGTCCGGGGAACCGGATCTCTTTTGCCGTCGCACGATGCATCGACATCGCGACTATAACCGGGCTTGGTGATGGCTGTCAGCAATCTTTTTGCCTTTACGGCAGGACGCCTGGATTCTTTGCCTTCCGACCGAAGGTGAGAATTCAAAAAAGGCGGACAATTGCGTCGTCATCCCATGGAAAGGGGCGTCGTGGCCGGCGGTCCCGCGCATGCACGAGTGGCGCCCGCGCGCGGCTCGCTCCGCTCCGAGCGGACGGGCGCACCGACCGGGCCGGTCATGGGGCAGGATGGACCCATGCCTTCTCGGGACTTTTCGTTGCACGGGGCCATCGACCTGGGAGCTCGCCAGGCGGCCGCCAGGAAGCAGCAGGAGCGCCGGGCGCAGGCCGGTGCGGCGCCCGCGGGCGGCCCGGCCGGCGGCGCCCCCGCCGCCGGAGCGTACGTCGTGGACGTCACCGACCAGACCTTCAACACCGAGGTCGTGGAGCGGTCGCAGACCGTCCCGGTGCTCGTCGACTTCTGGGCCGACTGGTGCGGGCCGTGCAAGCAGCTCAGCCCGATCCTGGAGAAGCTCGCCACCGAGGCGGCCGGCAAGTGGATCCTCGCCAAGGTCGACATCGACGCGAACCCGCAGCTCGGCGCGTACATGCAGCAGATGGGCGTGCGCGGCATCCCGTTCGTCGCGGCGGTCGTGGCCGGGCAGCTGCTGCCCTTCCTGAACGGCGCGGCCCCCGAGCCGCAGGTCCGGCAGGCGATCGACCAGCTCTTCGAGGCGCTGCGCCAGGAGGGCATCCTGCCGGAGCCCCCGCCGGGCGAGGCCGCGGCCGCGGGCGAGGAGGCGGCCCCGGCCGGGTCGGTGTACTCCGAGGCCGAGGACGCGCTGCAGCGCGGCGACCTCGACGGCGCGAAGGCCGCCTTCGAGCGGATCCTCGCCGGGAACCCGAGGGACGGCCAGGCCAAGCAGGGCCTCGCGCTGGTCGAGCTGAGCCTGCGGGTGGAGCGGCTGGACCCCGAGCGCACCGTCCAGGAGGCGGCGGACAAGCCCGGCGACGTGCAGGCGCAGCTCCGCGCCGCGGACGTCGAGATGGTGTCCGGCCGGATCGAGGACGCGTTCGGGCGGCTGCTCACCGCGGTGCGCGGCAGCGCGGGCGACGACCGCGACGCGGCCCGCACGCACCTGCTGTCCCTGTTCGAGCTGCTGCCGCCGGACGACCCGCGCGTCGCCAAGGCCCGCCGCTCCCTCCAATCGGCGCTCTTCTGACGATCCCGGCGTCCTGACGACCACGGCCCAAGGACCTCGCTCGGCGGCCCAAGGACCTCGTTCGGGGTCCAAGGACCTCGTTCGGGGGTCCAAGGACCTCGTTCGGGGGTCCAACGGCCTCGCTCGGCGGCCCGGCGCTCGCCTGACGGCTGAGCGCCGGATCGCCCTGCCCGCTTGCGATCGCGACGGGTCCGGGCCCTTGGGGCGCGCGGAATCGGGCATGTAGCGGGTGTGAGCGCTCGTGTCGTGACCATCTCCGCCGCGTTCGGCGCGCGGGGCGACGTGGTCGGCCCCGCGGTCGCCGAGCGCCTCGGGCTGCCGTTCCTCGACCGGGCCATCCCCGTCCGGGTCGCCGGCGAGATCGGCTGCACGCTGGAGGAGGCGCTCGCGCACGACGGCCGCGCCGAGAGCGGCATCGGCCGCATCCTCGCGGGCGCGGCGCGGCTGCCGAACGTCGCGCTCGGCGCCATGGACGTCTACCTCCCCGAGCAGGCGATCACCCGTCCCGAGGAGTTCGTCGAGCACACCGAGCGCGTCATCCACCGGACGGCGGAGCACGGCGGGGGCGTGCTGCTCGGCCGCGCCGCCGCCCTCGTGCTGGCCGGCCTCCCGGGGGTGCTGCACGTCCGGCTGGACGGCCCGCGCGAGCGGCGACTGGCGGTCGCCGCGCACGAGCTGGCGAAGTCCGCCGAGGGCCGGGCGGCGGCGGTCCCGGGCGGCCGCCGGGGCCGGGCCGGGGGCGGGACGAGGGGTCCGGCTGGGGCGACCGGGACGCCGGACCGCGATGTTGAGCGTATGCTCGATGACAACGACCGCGCCCGCACGGCCTACGTGAAGCACTTTTACGGGGCCGACCCCGCCGATCCGCGGCTCTACCATCTCGTGATCGACACCACGAGGCTGCCCGCATCCGCCGCCGTCGACCTGATCGCGGCCGCGGCGCGGGCGCTGTGAGCCGCAGGCGGAGAGGGCGACGGCCCCCGGGCGTCCCGTGCCCCCATGGGACGTGGCGGCCGGGACGAGGACGTACCCGGTAGCAAGAGGGAGCAGGTTGTCGTGGCGAGCGTGCCCAGCGTTTCGTACTCCATCACCGTCCGGCTGGAGGTCCCGGCCGGCGGCAAGGCGGTCAGCCAGATCACGCACGTGGTCGAGAACGCCGGCGGCATCGTCACGGCCCTCGACGTCAACACGGCGGGGCACGAGACGCTGCGCATCGACGTGACGATCGCCACTCGCGACACCCAGCACGCCGAGGCGATCGCCAGCGCGCTGGAGAAGATCGACTCCATCAAGATCCACAAGGTCAGCGACCGGACCTTCCTGATGCACCTCGGCGGCAAGATCGAGATGCAGTCGAAGGTGCCGCTGCGCAACCGCGACGAGCTGTCGATGGCCTACACGCCCGGCGTCGCCCGGGTGTCGCTCGCCATCGCCCGCAACCCCGAGGACGTCCGCCGGCTGACGATCAAACGCAACAGCGTCGCGGTCGTCACCGACGGGTCGGCGGTGCTGGGCCTCGGCAACATCGGCCCGGAGGCGGCGCTGCCGGTCATGGAGGGCAAGGCGGCGCTGTTCAAGCGGTTCGCCGGGATCGACGCGTGGCCGATCTGCCTGGACACCCAGGACACCGACGAGATCGTCCGGACGGTGCAGATCCTCGCGCCCGCGTTCGGCGGCATCAACCTGGAGGACATCTCCGCGCCGCGCTGCTTCGAGGTCGAGCGGCGGCTCCGCGAGCTGCTGGACATCCCGGTCTTCCACGACGACCAGCACGGCACGGCGATCTGCGTGCTGGCCGCGCTGACCAACGCGCTGCGGGTCGTCGGCAAGGACATCGGCTCGGTCCGGATCACGATGGCGGGCGCGGGCGCGGCCGGCACCGCCATCCTGAAGCTGCTCATGCACGCCGGCGCGCGCGACCTGATCGTGTGCGACTACCGGGGCGCGGTGCACAAGGGCCGCGAGGACCTGGACGACTCGCTGCGCTGGATCGCCGAGCACACCAACACCGCCGGCTACTCCGGCGACCTGCGCGGCGCGGTGAAGGACGCGGACGTGTTCATCGGGGTGTCCGCGCCCGGCATCCTCAACGGCGACGACATCGCGACGATGAACGAGGGCGCGATCGTGTTCGCGCTGGCGAACCCGGAGCCGGAGGTGTCGCCGGACGAGGCGCGCGAGCACGCCGCCGTCGTCGCGACGGGCCGCAGCGACTACCCGAACCAGATCAACAACGTGCTGGCGTTCCCGGGCGTCTTCCGCGGGCTGCTGGACGCGCAGGCCGACGGGGTCACCCAGGCGATGCTGGCGGCGGCGGCGCAGGCGCTGGCCGAGGTCGTCACGCCGGGCGAGCTGGGCCCGAACTACATCGTGCCGAGCGTGTTCCACCCGGAGGTGGCGTCCCGCGTCGCGGGCGCCGTCCGCGAGGCCGCCGGCGGCCGCCCCCGCACCGAGGCGTAGCCGCCGCCTCCGCGACCGGGTCCGGCCGGACCCGGCGGAGCGGCGGGGGCGGGGGGGGGTGTGGGTCTTGGGTGGGTTGGGCGGGTGGGGGGGCGGGGGGGGGGAGCCGCCC
>NZ_JBEYYT010000595.1:0-4695 GCF_040645715.1 Spirillospora sp. NPDC046719
GCGCCCGCCGGTAGAACGCGGAGCTGCGCGCGCTGCTGGCGCGCACCCCGCCGGTCTCCGGCGGCGCCGCCCGTCCCCGGAACGGTTCCGGGACGGGCGTGCTGCAGTTCGTGACGAACGCGCTGCCGGCCACGAACGCCGGCTACACCGTCCGGACGCACCGGATCGCGCTCGCGCAGCGGGAGGCCGGGTTCGACACCCATGTCGCGACGCGGCTCGGGTACCCGCTCAGCCAGGGACTCGGCGACGCCCGGGCCCGCGTGGACGTCGACGGCGTCCCGTACCACCGGCTGCTGCCGTGGCTGCCGCCCGCCGGTCCGGTGCGGGCCGTCGAGAAGGGCGCCGACCTGGCCGGGCGGCTCGTCGAGGAGCTGCGCCCGGACGTCCTGCACGCGGTCAGCAACCACCTGAACGCGGCGGTCGCGCTGGAGCTGGGGCGCCGGCACGGGCTGCCCGTCGTGTACGAGGTGCGCGGGTTCCTGGAGGACTCGTGGCTGTCGCGCGACCCGGCGCACAGCGCGTCCGACGAGTTCTACCGGCTGACCCGGGAGCTGGAGACGCGCCGGATGGCCGAGGCCGACGCGGTCGTGACGCTCGGCGAGGCGATGCGGGCGGAGATCGCGTCCCGCGGCGTCCCCGAGGAGAAGATCTTCGTGGTGCCGAACGGGGTGGACGAGGCGTTCCTCGAACCGCTGCCGGACGCCTCCGGTCTGCGCGCGGAGCTCGGCATCGCGGCGGACGCCACCGTCGTGGGCCTGACGTCGTCGTTCTACGGCTACGAGGGCATCGACACGCTGATCGACGCGGCGGCGCTGCTGCGCGACCGCGGTGCGCCGGTCACGCTGCTGCTGGTCGGGGACGGACCCGAGCGCGGCGCCCTGGAGCGGCGGGCGGCCGGGCACGGCGTTCACGCCGTGTTCACCGGGCGGGTGCCGATGGGTTCCGTTCGCCGCTACCACGCGCTCCTCGATGTCTTCGCGGTCCCGCGCCGGGCGGACCGGGTCTGCCAATTGGTGACGCCCCTCAAGCCGCTGGAGGCGATGGCCGGGGGAATCCCCGTCATAGCCAGTGATGTCAGGGCACTTCGCGAAATCGTGGAACCCGGCGTGACCGGCGCGTTAACAGTTCCGGAAAACGCGGAAGCATGGGCGAATTGTCTGGAAGAGCTGGCTTACAGTCCCGAAAGAAGGCGAAAAACAGGACAGCGGGCCCGGGAATGGGTTCGGGCGGAACGCACCTGGCGGGCCGTCGCGACGGGATACCGGGCCGCCTACGGCCTGCGGCCCCCGATGGGGCCGTAGCGACCGACATCGCCTCGATCGAACGAATCGCCATACCTGACATCCGGGAGCGCGCCGGGCGCGCGCACCGATCTCGAAGGGAGCCGGGCATGGATCTGGTGGTCATCGGACTCGGCTATGTGGGACTTCCGCTCGTGCGGGAGGCGTGCCGGGCCGGGCTGCAGGTCGGCGGTCTGGACCGTGACGCGCGGGTGGTGGCCGGGCTGAAGGCCGGGCTGTCGCACATCGACGACGTGACGCCGGCCGAGGTGGCCGACATGCTGGAGGCCGGGTTCGCGCCGAGCCTGGACGAGGACGTCCTCGACGGCGCCCGGACCGTGGTGATCTGCGTGCCCACGCCGCTGTCGCCGGACGGCGGCCCCGACCTGACCGCGGTGCGCGGCGCCGCCGAGACCGTCGCGCGGCATCTCCAGCCCGGCGACCTGGTGGTGCTGGAGTCCACCACCTACCCCGGCACCACCGAGGAGGTCGTGCGCCCCATCCTGGAGACCTCCGGGCTGGTCGCGGGCGAGGAGTTCCACCTGGCGTTCTCCCCGGAGCGGATCGACCCGGGCAACGCCGTCTACGGGGTCCGCAACACCCCGAAGATCGTCGGCGGGCTCACCGCGGCCTGCGCGACGGCCGCCGCCGCGTTCTACGGCAAGTTCGTCGAGCGCGTCGTGCAGGCGAAGGGGACCCGCGAGGCCGAGATGGCCAAGCTGCTGGAGAACACCTACCGGCACGTCAACATCGCGCTGGTCAACGAGATGGCGGTGTTCTGCAACGAGCTCGGCATCGACCTGTGGGACGCCATCGACTGCGCCGCCACCAAGCCGTTCGGGTTCCAGGCGTTCCGGCCCGGCCCCGGCGTCGGCGGGCACTGCATCCCCATCGACCCGAACTACCTGTCCTACAAGGTCCGCTCCCTGGGCTACCCGTTCCGGTTCGTCGAGCTGGCCCAGGAGATCAACGACCGGATGCCCCGCTACGTCGCCGAACGCGCCCAGCAGCTCCTCAACCGCGAGGGCCGCGCGCTGAAGGGCGCCAAGGTGCTGCTGCTGGGCGTCACCTACAAGGCCGACATCGCCGACCAGCGCGAGTCGCCCGCCCGGCCCGTGGCCCGGCGGCTGGCGCGGCTGGGCGCGGACCTGTCCTTCCACGACCCGTTCGTCACGGAGTGGCAGGTGGACGGCGCTCCGGTGCCGCCCGCCGACGGCGACCTGCCCACCGCGCTGGCGGACGCGGACCTGGTGATCGTGCTGGCCGACCACGCGGCCTACGACGCCGAGACCCTGACCCGGCACGCCCGGCTGCTGTTCGACACCCGCGGACGCACCAGGGACGTGCAACTCGAGACCGTCGAACTGCTCTAGCGGGACGGCGCTCTGGCGGACCGGCACGAGTCGCCCGCGGCCGTCCACATCGCGGACAAGGGGAATTCATCAGTGATTTCCATGGGCGACGAAGACTCGAGCAGCAGGCGATTTTACCGGCACCTTGCGGAGTGAGTGAAATGCGGATCTGTGTTTGCACGGTGGTGCACCATCCGGAGGATGCGCGCATTCTGCACCGGCAGATACGCGCGCTCCTCGACGCCGGCCATGAGGTCACCTACATCGCGCCCTTCCGGGCGTGCAACGTGACCCCCTGGCGCGAGGTCAGCCCCGTGGACGTCCCGCGGGCCACCGGGAGGCGCCGCCTCCGGGCCCTGCGGGCCGCCCACCGGGCCATCGCCGAGCACGCCGGCTACGCCGACGTGATCCTCCTGCACGACCCCGAGCTGCTGGTCGCGCTGCCCCGCGAGGCGCACCGCCGGACCGTCGTGTGGGACGTCCACGAGGACACGGCGGCGGCGCTCACCGCGAAGGGCTGGGTGCCCGGGCCGGTCCGCCCGCTGCTGCGGCCGGCCGTCAAGCGGCTGGAGCGGCGCGGCGAGCGGCGGCTGAAGCTGCTGCTCGCCGAGGAGGGGTACCGGTCCCGGTTCCGCGGCGACCACCCGGTCGTGCCCAACACCACCTACGTCTCCGACCTTCCGCCCGGCCCGCCGGACGACCGCCGCGCCGTCTATGTCGGCAACCTGTCGGTGGCGCGCGGTGCGCTCGACATGATCGAGATGGCGCGGCTGCTGGCCCCCGAGGGCATCACCGTCGAGCTGATCGGCTCCGCCGACCCCGACGTGCGGCCCGCGCTGCGCGAGGCGCAGCGCACCGGGGTCCTGCGCTGGTACGGGTTCGTCCCGAACGACCGGGCGCTGCGGATCGCCGAGGGCGCGATGGCGGGGCTCGCGCTGCTGCACGACGAGCCCAACTACCGGCACTCGATGCCCACGAAGGTCGTGGAGTACATGGCCCGCGGCGTCCCGGTGATCACCACGCCGAACCCGCCCGCGGTGGACATCGTCGACCCGGCCGGCTGCGGGCTGGTCGTCCCGTTCGGCGACCCGGCCGCCGCCGCCGAGGCGGTCCGGCGGCTGCGCGACGATCCGAAGCTGCGGGTGGGCATGGGCCAGCGCGGCTACGCGGCCGCGCGCGCCCGCTTCCACTGGCCGGTCCACGCCGAGCGCTTCGTGGCGCAGCTGGAGGCGTGGGCGGGCCGCAGCACCTCCGTCGTCACCGACCCCGTCATCGCCCCGCACCCCATGGCGGGACCGCTGCCGGAGCCGATGTCCGAGCAGCTGTCCGAGCCTCTTCCCGAAGCCGTCCCGGACTACTGACAGGTCCGCCGGGGGCCGCGGCGCCGTCCGGTCAGGTGCCCGCCGACCAGGTCTGGAGGCGGCCGGCGACGGACCGGGCGAGGCGGGCCGCGGCACCGGGCGGGCGGTCCACGTCCACGACCACGACGGCCCGGCCGACCCGCAGCGCGATCATCCCGGCGGTCGGCCCGAGCTCGTAGGCCCGCCCGGCGGGGATGTCGGGACGCTCCCGCGCCTGCGACTGGACCGCCTCCAGCGCTTCGAGCATCTGCTCGGCCGCCTCGGGCGTCTCCGCCACCCAGCGCACGCTGACCGTCAGCCCGCGGACCGCCGTCTCGGGCACCGCGTCGTCCCCGGCCTTCGCACCGCCGGAGGCGTGCGGGGTCGGCGACGTCCCGGCCTTGCCGGCCGCCTTCCCGGTCGCCTTGCCGGTGGCGCTGGCCTTGGCTGACGGCGTCGCCGACGGCTTCGGACCGCCGGACGGCCGCCCCTCCCCCGGCCTCTTCCCGGCCGACTCGTTCCAGGTCGTCTCGTACGTGCAGGACACCGGGCGCGGCAGCGTCACGCCGCCGACACTCGTCCGGGTGGGCCGGGCACCGCGGTCGTCGGCGTGCACGGCGGCCAGGTCGGCCTTCTTCAGCAGCGAGCAGGCGTCCGGCCAGTCGTCCACCGGCACGCCGCCCAGCTCGGCGGGGCCCGTGCCGTCCGGGCCGCCGCGCAGCG
>NZ_JBEYYT010000596.1:0-4695 GCF_040645715.1 Spirillospora sp. NPDC046719
GTCCTCGCCGACGTCCGCGCTGGCCAGCCGCGCCCACGTGCCCGCGCCGGAGCACGGCGCGGCGACCGAGGTCGCGGGCGCCGAGCGCGGGTCGCGGCACTACCGGCTGCACCCCGAGGTGTTCGACCGCTGCCTGGCCGCGCTGTCGGCGGAGGCGGCGGCGGTCGCGGGCGGCGGCGTCTGGCTCGCCGAGACGATCGGCAGCCTGCGCGTGCACGGGCCCGCGCATCGCGGCGGGCACGTCCGCGCGGCGGCGGCCCAGGACGACGGCGAGATGACCGGTTCCGTGCTGCTGCTCGGCGCGGACGGCGAGGTCCTCGTGGAGGCGACCGGCATCGTGCTGCGCCGCACCGAGCGCCACGACGTCCCCGTTCCCGTCGCGGACAAGCTGGTCGAGCTGGTGTGGGACGAGTCCGAGGCCCCCGGGCCCCGTGAAGGCTCCGAATCCGCTGAGGGCGCCTGGCTGATCCTCGCCGAGGACGGCGACGCCCTCGCCGCGGCGACCGTCGCCGGGCTGGAGGAGCGCGGCCGCCGCGCCGTCCGCCGCGACCTCGCCGACCTCGGCGACGCGTCCGGGGTGGAGGGCGTCGTCCTCGTCCCGTCCGCCGACCTCCTCGACGAGGACCTCGTGCTGGCCGTCGCGGAGACGAGCCGCTCGCTGCCCGACGGCCCGCGCCTGTACGTCGCGACGCACCGCGCCGTCCCCGTCCTGGACGGCGAGGCCGGCGAGCCCGGGCACGGGTTCGCCGCCGCGCTGACCCGCGTCCTGGCGTTCGAACGGACCGTCCAGCGGGCGACGCTCGTGGACGTCGACCGCCCCGCGGACCTCGTCGGCGAGCTGCTCGGCGGCGGCGACGCCCGCGAGGTCGCCTGGCGCGGCGGGAGGCGGTACGTCGCGCGCCTCGCGCAGGCCGCCCTCCCGGCCGGGGACGCGAAGCCCAGGAAGATCGTCCGGCGCGGCGGCGCCTACGTCATCACCGGCGGGTACGGCGGGATCGGCCTGGTCACCGCGCGGCTGCTGGCCGAGCGCGGCGCCGGGCGCATCGTGCTGTCCGGCCGGTCCGGTCCCGGCGCCGGCGCCGAGAAGGTGATCGCGAAGCTGCGGGAGAGCGGCGTGGACGTCGGCGTCGTCCTCGGCGACATCGCCGCGCCCGGCACCGCCGAGCGCCTCGTCGAGGCCGCCCGGGAGGGCGGCCTGGCGCTGCGCGGCGTCGTGCACGGCGCCGGCGCGATCGACGACCGGCTGATCGCCGACCTCGGCGCCGAGGATCTCCACAGGGTGTGGACGGCGAAGGTCGAGGGCGCCAGGCGGCTGAGCGACGCCACCTGGGACGCGGACCTCGACTGGTTCGCCGTGCACTCGTCGGCGGCGGCGCTGCTCGGCTCGCCCGGCCAGGCCGCCTACGCGGCGGCGAACGCGGCGATCGACGCGCTCACCGCGTACCGGCGGGCGCACGGCCGCCCCGGCACCACGATCAACTGGGGCACGTGGTCGCGCGTCGGCGGCGCCGCCGAGACCGCGGTGACCGTCATCGACCCGATCAGCCCCGAGGAGGGCGCCGAGGCCCTCGAAGCGGTCCTCGCGCACGGCCTGACCGCGACGGGCGTGCTGCGGTTCGACCCCGTCACGGCCGTCGAGCTGTTCCCCGAGATCCGCGCCATGCCGTACTTCGCGGCGCTGACCGAGGCCGCCGCCGAGCGCGGCGCCGACGACACGGGCGACTGGCCCGGCGTCGACGCGCTCAAGGAGCTCGACCCCGCCGAGGCCCGCGCGCTGATCGCCGCGCGGATCCGGTACCGGATCGCGTCCGTGCTCGGGTTCGACCCCGAGCGCCTCGACCCGGCCGTCCCGCTCACCGACCTCGGCCTGGACTCGCTCGTCGCCGTCCGGATCAAGAGCGGCGTCGAGCACGACCTCGGGCTGACCGTCCCGCCGTCCGTGCTGCTGCAGGGCGCGAGCGTGCACGTGTTCGAGGAGTGGGCGTCCGGCGAGCTGGGCCTTGCCGGCGCCGCCGCCCCGGCCGCGTCGAGCGCGGTGTCGAACGCCGAGTCCGGCTACGTGATGCCGCGCGACGCCGCCGAGCGCCTCGCCGTCCGGATCTTCGAGGACGTCCTCGGCCTCGACCGCGTCGGCGTCACCGCCGACTTCTTCGCCGACCTCGGCGGGCAGGAGCACCAGGCCGACCGGGTCGTCGCGATGGTCGCCGCCGAGCTGGGCGGCGAGGTGACGCGCGGCGAGCTGTTCGAGGTGCCGACCGCGGAGAACGTCGCCGAGGTCATCCGCGCCGCCGACGAGGAGGCCGCCCGGCAGACCGTCCGGCCGCTCAAGCCGACCGGGGACCGCCGGCCGATCTTCATCGCGCACCCCGCCGGCGGCACCACCGCCTGCTACCGGCAGCTCATCGACCTGCTCGGCGACGACCAGCCCGTCTACGGCCTGGAGCGGTTCGAGGACGCGCCGTCCGTCGAGGAGCGCGCCGCCCGCTACGTCCAGCACCTGCTCGAAGCGCAGCCCGAGGGCGCGTTCCGGCTCGGCGGCTGGTCGTTCGGCGGCGTCCTCGCCTACGAGACCGCGCGGCAGCTCCGCGCGGCCGGGCGCGAGGTCGAGTTCGTCGCGCTGTTCGACGCGGGCATCCCCCTCCCGGTGGAGGACGAGTCCGACACCCTCGCCCGCAGGTTCTCCGCGTTCGCCGACTACATCAACGAGACGTACGGCCTGGACGTCACGCTCACCTACGACGAGCTTTCCGGGCTGGACGAGGAGGCGCAGTTCGCGCTGGTCATGGAGCGGGCGGCGCCGCTGGTGGACTACATCCCGCCCGCGGCCCTCACCCACCAGCTCACGTCCCACCAGGACACCCGATCCCTGGAGGCGTACCGGCCCGAGCCCTACGACGGCCGGGTCATCCTCTACTACGCGCCCGAAGAGACCCCCTGGGCGGTGCGCGACGCGCGTTACGTGCTCGACGGAACCAACGGTTTCGGCGGGCTCTGCTCCGACCTGGAGATCGTCACGATCCCCGGGGTGCACCACCTGAACCTGCTGGACCCGCCGGGCGTGGAGATCCTCGCCGCGCACCTGGAGGGCCGGCTCGCCGGACGCGCCGCGGGCGCGGACGGCGCCACCCGGCGGCCCGCGGACGGCCGGGACGCGGACGCGTCCGGCCGCGCCCGGACCGCGGCACGGTCAACTCTGGCCCGCTGAGGGCCGCGCCCCCCACCCGTCGTTCCACGGAGGACACCCATGGCCCACGACCTGCTCGACGCCGTCCGGTCCGGAGCGAGCGGACCCGAGCTGCAGGAGATCGACCTGCCGACCCGGTTCCGCGCCGCGTTCACCCGCAAGGACGAGGTCGGCATCTTCGACGGGCAGACCGACAAGGACGTGCGCAGGTCCCTGCACGTCGGCGAGGTCGACATGCCCGAGCTGGCGCCCGACGAGTGCGTGGTCGCGGTGATGGCGGCGGCGATCAACTTCAACACGGTCTGGTCGGCGATCTTCGAGCCGGTGCCGACGTTCGCGTTCCTGGAGAAGTTCGGCCGGCAGGGCTGGTACGGCGCCCGCCACGACCTGCCGTACCACATCCTCGGCTCCGACGGCTCCGGCGTCGTCGTCCGCACCGGCAGCGGCGTGAAGAGCTGGAAGGTCGGCGACAAGGTCGTCCTGTCCCCGTCCTACGTGGACGAGGAGGACCACGGCTCCTACGACGACGGCATGATGTCGGAGTCGCAGCTCGCCTGGGGCTTCGAGACCAACTTCGGGTCGCTCGGCGAGTACTGCATCGTCAAGGCGAACCAGCTCATCAAGAAGCCCGCGCACCTCACCTGGGAGGAGGCGGGCTCCAACACGCTGTGCGCCGCCACCGCGTATCGGATGCTCGTCGGCACCCACGGCGCCCGCATGAAGCAGGGCGACGTCGTGCTGATCTGGGGCGCGACCGGCGGGCTCGGCTCGTTCGCGACGCAGCTCGTCCGCAACGGCGGCGGCATCCCGGTCGGCGTCGTCTCCTCCGAGGAGAAGGCGGACATCGTCCGCGCGCAGGGCTGCGAGCACGTCATCAACCGCAACGACCTGAACCTCGGCGAGCAGGGCCTGCGCAACCCGAAGGCGGGCCGGATCCTCGGCGAGGCGATCCGCGGCCTCGTCGGCGAGGACCCCGGCATCGTGTTCGAGTACCTCGGCCGCGAGACGTTCGGCGCGTCCGTCTACGTCGCCAAGCGCGGCGGCAAGATCGTCACCTGCGGTTCGTCGACGGGCTACAGGCACGAGTACGACAACCGGTTCCTGTGGATGCGGCTGAAGAGCATCATCGGCTCGCACGGCTTCAACTACCACGAGGCCGTCGAGGTGAACCGGCTGTTCTCGCTCGGCATGATCCACCCGACGCTGTCGAAGTCGTTCCCGCTGGACGAGGCGGGCGAGGCGACCCGCGCCGTCCAGACGAACCAGCACATCGGCAAGGTCGCCGTCCTCTGCGGCGCCACCGGCGAGGGCCAGGGCGTCGACGACCCGGCGCTGCGCGAGCGCATCGGCGAGGAGAAGTTCAACCTCTACCGCCGCTGACCACCCCCGGGACGTGGGGCCCCGGCCGGCCCCGCGGGCCGGGGCGGGGGGGCGCGGGGGGGGGTTGTTTTATGGGGGGGGGGGGGCGGGGGTGAGGGGGGATCGACAACCAGGGGGGGGGGGGGGGCGCC
>NZ_JBEYYT010000597.1:0-4680 GCF_040645715.1 Spirillospora sp. NPDC046719
CGTCGCGCTGCAGCTGACGAACATCCTGCGGGACGTCCGCGAGGACCGGCTCGGCGGCCGCGTCTACCTGCCGGCCAAGGACCTCGCGAGGTTCGGCTGCACGCTGGACCAGGACGCGTCCGGACGGTTCACCGACCCGCCGGAGCAGCTCGCCGCCCTGGTCCGCTTTCAGGCGGAGCGCGCGGGGGAGTGGTACGCGACGGGGCTGCGGCTGCTGCCGATGCTCGACCGGCGCAGCGCCGCGTGCACGGGGACGATGGCCGGCATCTACCGGCGGCTGCTGCGGCGCATCACCGCCGACCCGGCGACCGCGCTGGCGGGCCGCATGTCCCTGCCCGCGTGGGAGAAGGCGGCCGTCGCCGCGACGGCGCTCACCGGGATCCGGCGGTGAGCGCCCGGGGGAACGTCGCCGTCGTCGGCGGCGGGCTCGCCGGGATCAGCGCCGCGCTCGCCCTCCTGGAGGCGGGCGTGCGCACCACCCTCTACGAGGCGCGTCCCCGGCTCGGGGGCGCCACCCACTCGTTCGACCGCGACGGCCTCACCGTCGACAACGGGCAGCACGTCTTCCTGAAATGCTGCACCGCCTACCGGGGGCTGCTGGACCGGCTGGACGCGCGGGACCTCGTCCGCGTCCAGGACCGCCTCGACATCCGCGTCCTCACCCCGGACGGGCCGGCCGGGAGGCTGCGCCGCGCGAAAGCGCCGGGGCCGCTGCACCTGCTGCCCGCGCTTGCCCGGTACCAGCTGCTGTCGCCCGGCGACCGGCTGCGGGCCGTCCGCGCGTCGCTGGCCCTGCAGCGCCTCGACCCGCAGGACCCGGACCTGGACGGGCAGGCGATGGGCGGCTGGCTCGCCGCCCACGGCCAGCGCGAGCGGGCCCGCACCGCGCTGTGGGAGCTGTTCCTGATCTCGGCGCTGAACATCGGCGTCGACGACGCCGCGATGGGCCCTGCGACGATGGTGTGCCGGCAGGGCCTGCTCGGCCGCTCCGACGCCGCCGACATCGGCGTCCCGACCGTCCCGCTCGGCGAGCTGCACGGCTCGATCGCGGCGAAGCGGATCGAGGAGCTCGGCGGGCGCGTCCGCCTGAAGGCGAAGGTGTCGGCGGTCGACGCCGGGCCGAAGCTCGTGGTGGACGGCGAGCCGGTCGCCGCGGACGCCGTCGTCGTCGCGGTGCCGCACCGCGCGGCGGCCCCGCTCGTCCCGGCGCAGGCGTGCCCGGACCGGGGCCGCTGGGCCGGCCTCGGCTCCAGCCCGATCATCAACGTGCACGTCGTCTACGACCGGCCGGTCATGGACGTGCCGTTCGCCGCCGCCGTCGGCTCGCCCGTGCAGTGGGTCTTCGACCGCACGCCGACCAGCGGCCTCGTCCGCGGCCAGTACCTCGCGGTGTCGGTGTCGGCCGCCGACGGCTGGATCGACACGCCCGCCGCCGACGTCCGCGCCGCGTTCCTGCCCGCCCTGGAACGGCTCTTCCCGGCCGCCCGGCGGGCCCGCGTCACCGACTTCTTCGTCACCCGGGAACGCCATGCGACGTTCCGCCAGAGCCCCGGCAGCGGCGCGCTGCGGCCCGCGTCCGCGACCCGCCTGCCCGGGCTCTTCCTCGCCGGCGCGTGGACCGACACGGGCTGGCCCGACACCATGGAGGGGGCAGTGCGCAGTGGACTGACCGCCGCCCGGCTGGTCCGGCGGCACCTGGACGGGGTGAGCGGCCGATGACCGCAGTCCCCGGCTCGATCACCGACGGGCGCGCGCTCGTCGACGAGGCGATGCGCGCCTGCGTGGACCGCCTCGACCCGGCCAACCGCCGCGTCATCGCCTACCACCTCGGCTGGACCGACGCCGAGGGCCGGCCCGCCGCGGCGGGCGGCAAGGCGCTGCGCCCCGCGCTGGCGCTGCTGTCGGGGCGCGCGGCCGGCGCGCCGCCGGAGCACGCCCTGCCCGGCGCCGTCGCCGTGGAGTTCGTGCACGCGTTCTCGCTGCTGCACGACGACATCATGGACGGCGACCGGACCCGCCGGCACCGCCCCGCCGCGTGGACGGTCTTCGGCGCGGCGGCCGCGATCCTCGCCGGCGACGCGCTGCTGGCGCTGTCGGAGGAGCTGCTGCTGGAGCACCACACCCGCGGCGCGCACTGGGCGGCGGAGGCGCTGACCGCCGCCACCCAGCGGCTCATCTCCGGTCAGGCCCTCGACATGGGGTTCGAGAAGCGCGCCGACGTCACGCTCGACGAGTGCCTGACGATGGCGTCCGACAAGACCGGCGCGCTGCTGGCCTGCGCCAGCTCCATCGGCGCGATGCTCGGCGAGGCGCCCGCCGAGCTGGTCACCGCCCTCACCGGCTACGGCACGGAGATGGGCCTGGCGTTCCAGCTCGTCGACGACCTGCTCGGCATCTGGGGGAGCCCGGAGACGACCGGCAAGCCGGTGCTGTCGGACCTGCGGGCCCGCAAGAAGTCGCTGCCGGTGGTCGCCGCGCTGACCGCCGGGACCCCCGACTCCGCGCGGCTGGCCGAGCTGTACGCCGCGCCCGGCGACCCCGCCGAGGCCGACCTGAGGGAGATGGCGGAGCTGGTCGAGGCCGCGGGCGGCCGCGCCTGGGCCGAGGCCGAGGCGGACCGCCGCGTCGCGCTGGCCGCCAAGTACGTGGGCGACGTGGAGATGGACGACGCGGTCCGCGCGGAGTTCCGCGACATCGCGCTCTTCGTCACCGCCCGGGACCACTGAGCGGCGGGACCCGCACCGGGACGCGGACACCCGTCAGAAAGCAGGATGCCGAATGACCACGACGGAAGCCCCCGGACTCACCGAAGCGGCCGCGGCCGCCGTCGAGGCGGCCCGCGACCACCTGCTCGGCCTGCAGTCGGCCGAGGGCTGGTGGAAGGCCGAGCTGGAGACCAACGTCACCATGGACGCCGAGGACCTGCTGCTGCGCCAGTTCCTCGGCATCCGCACCGAGGCCGAGACCGCCGCGGCGGCGCGCTGGATCCGCTCGCAGCAGCGCGCCGACGGGACGTGGGCGAACTTCTACGGTGGACCACCGGACCCGTCCACCACCATCGAGGCGTACGTCGCGCTGCGGCTGGCCGGCGACGCCCCCGAGGACGAGCACATGCGCAAGGCCGCCGCCTACGCGCGCGAGGCCGGCGGCATCGAGGGCAGCCGCGTGTTCACCCGCATCTGGCTCGCGCTGTTCGGCCAGTGGTCCTGGGACGACCTGCCGGTGATGCCGCCGGAGCTGATGTTCCTGCCGAGCCGCGTCCCGCTGAACGTCTACAGCTGGGCGTGCTGGGCGCGGCAGACGATCGTGCCGCTGACCGTCCTCGGGTCGCTGCGGCCCGTCCGGTCGCTGCCGTTCGACCTGCCGGAGCTGCGCGCGGGCCGGCGCCCCGTGCGGAAGGCGACCGGCTGGGGCCGGGCGTTCAACACCCTGGACCGGTTCCTGCACGTCTACGAGAAGCGGCCGGTGGCGCCGCTGCGGAAGGCCGCGCTGCGGCGCGCGGCCGAGTGGATCGTCGCGCGGCAGGAGGCGGACGGCTGCTGGGGCGGCATCCAGCCGCCGTGGGTGTACTCGCTGATGGCGCTGAGCCTGCTCGGCTACGACCTCGACCATCCGGTGATGAAGCGCGGCCTCGCCGGGCTCGACCGGTTCACGATCGAGGACGAGAAGGGCCGCCGCCTGGAGGCGTGCCAGTCGCCGGTGTGGGACACCGTCCTCGCGATGAACGCGCTGTCGGACGCGGGCGCCCCCGCCGGCGACCCGGCGCTGCTGCGCGCGGCCCGCTGGGTCGTGGGCGAGGAGATCCGCGGGCCGGGGGACTGGTCGGTGCGGCGGCCGGACCTGCCGCCGGGCGGGTGGGCGTTCGAGTTCGACAACGACCTGTACCCCGACACCGACGACACCGCCGAGGCGATCCTCGCGCTGCGCCGCTCCGGGCTGCCCGAGGCCCGCGGGCCGATCGACCGGGCCGTCCGCTGGATGGCGGGGATGGCGTCGAAGGACGGCGGGTTCGCCGCGTTCGACGCCGACAACACCCAGGAGCTGTGCACCAAGCTGCCGTTCTGCGACTTCGGCGCCGTCATCGACCCGCCGTCGGCGGACGTCACCGCGCACGTCGTCGAGGCCCTCGCCAAGGAGGGGCACGCGGAGTCGCCCGTCACCAGGCGGGCGGTGGTGTGGCTGCTGAAGGCGCAGGAGCCGGACGGGTCGTGGTTCGGCCGGTGGGGCGCCAACCACGTCTACGGCACGGGCGGCGTGGTGCCCGCGCTGATCGCCGCGGGCGTCCGCCCGGACAAGCCGCCGATCCGCCGCGCCGTCGCCTGGCTGGAGCACCACCAGAACCCCGACGGCGGCTGGGGCGAGGACCTGCGCTCCTACGACGACCCCGCCTGGATCGGGCGCGGCACGTCCACCCCGTCGCAGACGGCCTGGGCGCTGCTGGCGCTGCTCGCCGCGGGCGAGCGGTCACCCGCGGTCGAGGCCGGGGTCCGCTGGCTCGTCGAGAACCAGCGCCCGGACGGCACCTGGGACGAGGACCAGTTCACCGGCACCGGCTTCCCCGGCGACTTCTACATCAACTACCACCTGTACCGGCTGGTGTTCCCGATCAGCGCCCTCGGCCGCTACCTGGGGCGGGACCGGTGACGAGGCCCGTGGTGTGCGCGGCGCTCGCCCTCGAGG
>NZ_JBEYYT010000598.1:0-4678 GCF_040645715.1 Spirillospora sp. NPDC046719
CCGGCTGGATGCCGGTGCCCCGCCGCGCGGGGAGGGGCCCGTCAGGAGAGGACGATGTCCCGGTAGTAGTAGCGGAGGATCGCCCGGAAGTCCGAGCCGGCGTTCGCCATGTCGCGCGAGCCGTACTGCGACATCCAGTTCCCGTCCACCCACGCGCCGCAGGCGGTCGTGGTGGAGCAGTAGTGCGCGATCAGGATGTTGCCGCTGCGGGTCATCCGGGTCGACCACGTGCGGTCGACGGCGGCGGACGTCGACGACACCGCCGAGGACGGCCGGTACACCTGGTCACCGGTGTCGTCGCGGACGTCGTAGCACGCGCCGCCCGAGGTCTTGCGGGTCGAGTGCAGCGCCCAGTACCAGGCGTAGCTCTTGACGGCCATCGCCCCCGCGTCCAGCGAGGCGCTCGGCCAGCTCGAGATCCACTCGTTCGGCAGGACGTTCTTGACGTAGGTCTTGAAGTCGACGCGGTCCACCCGGCCCAGGCCGACCCGGTACACCAGGATCGAGGACGGCAGCGTCGTGTTGGACCCGTCGGTCTTGCATCCGCTGGGCTGCGACGCGAGGAGCTGGTGGGAGGCGTTGTTGTTCTTCAGCGTCGCGTTGAGGTTGCCTTTCGCGCCGGCCGCGAAGTCCTGGTAGGAGCCGGCGTAATTGCTGTTGTAGTAGACCCGCACCGTGTAGCTCGTGCGGTTCCACACCGACGCCGCGTTGTTCTTCACGCAGACGCCCTGGCCGTTCCCGGCGCCCTTGAACTCGTAGCAGGTCGGCTGGGTCGTCCCGTAGTCGTCGAGGGAGCCGGTGAAGTCGGAGACCGAGCCGGCCTCGTCGCTGTTGAAGTAGTAGCAGAACTCACCGCTGTCGCAGACCCCGTCACGGGACGCCGCGGACGCCGGTCCGGCCACCACCACGACGCCCGCCAGCACCGTCACCACGGCGGCGAGGACGCCCATCACCCTTGTGCGGATCGCCATTCCCGGCCGCCTCTCAGAAGTGGAGCATCCACTGGAAGTCGGCCTGGGCGCCGCTCACGTGCACGTGCGAGCGGGTGCCGTACGCGAGCGGGTTGTTCCAGTTGTACTCCTCGACGTCGAACGAGCCGTCGGAGTAGACCCGGTTGACGTAGGCGACGTGGCCGACCTTGTGCACGTCGTTGACGGCGATCGCGCCGACGGACGGCGTCGTGTTGACGGTCACGCCGACCCTGCGGGCGGCGTCGTCCCAGGTGCCCGCGTTGCCCCAGGTGGTCTTCCACGAGTTGCTGAAGTTCGGGACGCCGAGCCGGCTGGCGATCCGCCACGCCGCGAAGGCGGTGCAGTTGTTCTGCGCGAATCCGCGCGCGTTCCCGTCGTAGTCGTTGCGCGGCGTCTGCCCCGACCCGTCGAAGATCTGGTGGGAGGCGTTGTTGTTCTTCAGCGTCGCGTTGAGGTTGCCCTTCGCGCCGGCCGCGAAGTCCTGGTAGGAGCCGCCGTAATTGCTGTTGTAGTAGACCCGCACCGTGTGGCTGGTGCGGTTCCACGCCGACGCCGCGTTGTTCTTCACGCAGACGCCCTGGCCGTTCCCCGGGCCCTTGAAGTCGTAGCAGGAGGGCTGGGTGGTGCCGTAGTCGCCGATCGAGGTGGTGAAGTCGGAGATCGAACCGGCCTCGTCGCTGTTGTAGTAGTAGCAGAACTCACCGCTGTCGCAGACGCCGTCGCGGGCCGCCGCGAACGCGGGCGATCCGGAGGCCACGAGGGGCGCGGTGAGGGCCAGCGCTGCGCCGGCGAAGGTCAGGGTCCTCTTCAGGTGCGGCATTGGTCTCCTCTTTCGATAGGGGGTGCGGAGATGCCTCGGAAACCCGGTCAGTGGGTGCGCTGGTACTCCTCCCAGGTGTGGATGGGAACGCGGGGCCCGTCGTCCGCGCCCCGGTCGGCCAGCCCGTTGAGGCCGAGGTAGTAGTCGCCCGTCTGGTGCTGCGCCTGGCTGGACAGATCGGTGTCGTTGATCGCCGCGGCGTGGATGTGCCAGGGCCAGTCGCCCTGGTTCGGGTTGCGGACCCAGGCCGCGAAGCCCACCTCGCGCAGCGCGCGCGCCACGGACGTGCGGGTGGCGGCGGACATCCCGGTGACGCTGATGTCCACGACGCCGCCGCCGTCGTGGGTGCCGGCGGACGAGGGGTCGCCGCCCGGGTTGTAGGAGCCCTGCGACAGGACGAGCGTGAAGCCGAGCAGCCGCTCGGCCTCGGCGAGCATCGCCTGGGTGCGGGCGTCGACGGTGTACCCGTCGCGCTGGACCTTGGCGCCCGGCCCGATCTTCTTGGTGACGGTGTAGCGGTTCTCCCCGAGCGCGGTGAGCGACGTCGCGCCGGGCAGCCCGTTGGCGGCCAGGCCGCTGTATCCGAGGGAGCGCTGGTAGGCCGCGTACGCCGCGATGGTCTCGGTGCCGAAGTAGCCGTCGACCCAGCGGGCGTCCAGGAGGTGCCGCGCCTGCAGCGCCTGCTCGACGGCGAGGACGGACTCCTTCGCGCCCGGGGTCAGCGTGTCGTCGGCGCGGCGCGGGTCGATCTGCGCGGCGAGGACGGTGGCCTCCATGTCGACGGCGGGCAGGGCGGCGGGCGCGGCGTGCGGTGCGGCCGTCGCCTGCACCGCCCCCGCCGCCAGGCCGCCCGTTACCGCGAAGGTCGCGAGCAGCCCCGTGATGGCGGTCCGGGTCCTCGTCAGCTTCATGCGGTGCGTCCTTCCGTGCGGTCGGATTGCCTCGTGGTCCCTCGTTGCTACCGGCCGCATTGATTGATCGACACACCTGCTGGAAGGGATCAATCAGCCCCGGACATCGGGGCCGTCAGGGTCCGCCGGAACGCCGCGGTCGCCCGCTGTACGGGCAGGTCAGAAGGGGTGCGCGTGGCACCGGCACGGGCGGGCGGCCTTATCGGCACCGCGTCGTTCGGCGGGAGGGGCGCCCACCGCCGGGCACCGCGAACGAAGGCGCGGACAGGGAGCGCGCGGCGGCCGGGCCGGTCAGGAGGCGCTGGGGTACTTGCAGGCGGCCTCGCGCGCCGACGCGTCGACCGTCGTGGACGGCGACGCCAGCGACGCCGCGGTGCGAGGGCCGGGCAGCCTCAGCGACGCGAGGACCGCCGCCTCGCCCGGCGCGCCGCCGCCGAAGCAGGCGACGGCCGCCACGGGGACGCGGTCGCCGGCGTGGACGGGCGCCGGGAGCCGGTCGGGCCGCCAGGTGACCGACAGGCTGGACGCGGACTCGCCGATCAGCCCGATCTGGTGCCACAGGCGGAGCTCCGGGCTGGCCGGGTCGCCCGCGTAGTAGGCGGCGAATCCCACGATCTGCACGTTCGGGCCGGTCGCGGTGAGGACGACCCGGGAGTCCCGCGAGGGCGCGCCGATGGCCTTCAGCGACAGCCTTCTCGGCACCGGCCGCGCCGCCGCGCACCCGGACGGGGCGAGGTGCGTGGGCGGGTTCCCGTGGACGACGGCCGAGGCGACGACGTGGCCGTCCGGGAGGATGAACCAGCGGCTGTCCGGGATGCCCGCGGTCCGGTCGGTGACCTTGTCGCCGATGCAGTAGCCGGTGAACCCGATCACGCATCCCGGCGGGTACGTCGCCACCGTCGGCCGGTCGAGGGCGGCGCCGGACCGGACGTGCGCCCCCTCGCCGTACGCGGTGGCGGTGAACTTCGGGTTCTTCGCCGGGACCGGGCAGCCGCCCGCGTCCGCGCGGCCGCCGCCCTGCCCGCCGACGGTCATCCCGACGGCGAAGAAGCCGGCCGCGAGAAGGCAGGCGGCGGTGGCGGCGGCGACGGTCCGCCTGGTCCCGCCGCCGCTCGCGGCCGGGCCGATGACGATCGAATGGAATTCCCGAGGCACCGGCGCCGGTTCGTTCGGCACTTCCGCGTGCAGGAACTCCCGCTTGACGACGGCCTCTCCGCCGGCGTCATGTTCCGCCGCGGCGGCGTTCTCGTGCGCGGCGCCCGCGTTCTCTTCCGGCGGGCACGGATCCGCCTCGTACGGCGCCCGCACGGCGCCGTGGACTTCTTTCCAGCGGCGCTCCCACTCCTCCGTATCGCCGCCGCACGCGCCGACAAAGGCGAGCGCGACCGATAACGTCGGTAAACGCACGCCACTGGCGGCTTCCGACAACGTTGATGCGCTGTATCCGGCGATTTGCGCCAATTGCCGGTACGTCGGTTCGCCGGCGGACACCCGCAGCGCGCGGAGATCGTGCGCGAACGACTCCAGCGGGCCTGCCGCCGGGTCCAGCGGGCGTTCACGACGAGCCATGCGACCGTCCAGCCATGGGCGCCCGCGCGCCCGCGCGCGTGCGGGCGGCGTCGGACGAGCGCCGGTCCTTTCGGCGACCGAGTGCAGCGGTCAACGTACCGGCCTTACCCGGGAAACCGCGGGAACTCGCGGCTTAACAGGCCGGCGACAACCGGTTTCGGAATGGTAGGCGGGTCGTTCTGCGCTTCGTCAGCCATTGCGGGAGCCCATGGTCAAAGTGCGTTGCGATCGACGTGCCTCGGCAATCGCCACGATCTCAGCTCACCATTGACCTCCGCCATCACGCGTCACCAGTGCGATCGTCATCAAAGTAGAACCGGTGCGACGATCTGTCCAGACCTCCCGCGGGCGGCGCTTTCCCGTGCGGTGCCTTCCGCACGGCGGTCGCCGCGGGCTCTGCCCGCGGC
>NZ_JBEYYT010000599.1:0-4669 GCF_040645715.1 Spirillospora sp. NPDC046719
GGGAACCCCCCCCACCCCCCCCCCAAGCCCCCCGGCGGGCCCCCCCCCGCCCGGGCGCCCCCCCCCCCCCGCGCGACTGGGCCGGCCGGGGGCGCCCCCGCCCACCGCCGCGCACGCGGCGGCGACGAACGCGGCGACCACCGGATGCGGGCGGCTCCCGTCCCCCGCCAGCTCCGGCTGGAACAGCGTCGCGAAGTAGAACGGGTGGCCGGGCAACTCGGCGATCCGCACCTGCCCCTCGTCGTCGTGGCCGGTGAAGCGCAGGCCGCTCGCCTCCAGCGTCCCGATGTACGCGGGGTTCGGCCCGAACGTGCAGTTGAAGCGCTCGATGCTGCGCGACGTCCCCATGATCCGCTCGGCGGACGAGCCGGGCGCCACGTTCACCTCGCCCTCGTGCCCCGCGAGCGAGCACGCCAGCGGCGTGATCACCGCGTCCTCGCCCGCGTCGTCGCCCGCGTCGGCGTCCTCGGCGTTCTGCGCGTTCTCGGCGTGCTTGGCGCGGGCGATCCCGCACACGTTCCGCGCGAACTCCAGGATCATGTGCTGGAAGCCGCCGCACGTCCCGAGCACCGGGATCCCGCCCTCCCGCGCCGACCGGATCGCGGTGAGGACGCCCGCCTCGCTGCGGTACGGGCTGCCGGGCAGCAGCCAGACGCCGTCGAAGCCGTCCAGCCCGGCGCCGACCTCGTCGGTCGGGATCCAGTACGCCTCCGCGAGGAGGCCGTCGCGCTCCCGGACGGCCTCCAGCAGCCGCGGGATCCGGACGTGCGACCGGACGTTCGGGGACCGGTCCCCGACGAGGGCGATGCGCGCTGTGAAGGTCATGCCCCGATCCTGACGCCGGTCCCCGCTTAAGCACCAACGATGATTTCCGATGCGAACATAAGCGACACTTATCCGATGGACCCGCACCTCCTCCGGACGTTCGTCACCGTCGTGCGGACGGGCTCGTTCTCCGCCGCCGCGGCCGAGCTCGGGTACACGCAGGCCGCCGTGTCGCAGCAGATCGCGTCGCTGGAGAACGACCTCAAGATCACGCTGCTGCACCGGCGGCCCGTCGGCACCACCGAGGCGGGCGCGCGGCTCCTCGAACACGCCGGCCCGATCCTGCTGCGGCTCCAGGCGGCGCGCTCGGAGATCGTCCGGATGTCCGGGACGGCGCGGGCCCGGCTGCGCGTCGGCGCGTCGCCCCTGGCCTCCGCCTACATCGCGGAGCCGCTGGCCCGCGCGCGCGGCGCCCACCCGCGCGTCGAAGCCGCGGTGCGGGTGATGGGCCGCGCGGAAGTGGACGTGGCGGTCGCGGCGGGCGACCTCGACATCGGGCTGGTCGACGGGATCGCCGCGCCCAACGACCCGCTCCGGCTGGCCGACACCGTCCCGCTGGCGGCGGTCGCCGTCGCGGAACGGCCGCTCGTGCTGGTGCTGCCCTCCGCGCATCCGCTGGCGTCGCGTCCCGGCGTCGACCTGAACGACCTGGTCGACGCGCTCTGGCTGGACGTCCCGGACGTCGCCGTCCCGCTCCCCGCGCTCCGCCAGGCCACGGGCTCGCGCGACGGGTTCCCGCCGTCCCTGACCTGCGAGGGCGGTGATCTGCCGTTCCTCCTCGCGCTCGTCGCCGCGGGCCACGGCCTGGCCGTCCTCCCTCCGGGCCTGGCGGGCGGCGCGGGGCTCGCGGAGGTACCCGTGCGCGCGCCCCGGGTCGTCCATCGGACCGAGCTGCTGCATTCGCGCGCCGCCGATCCCGCGACGGCCGCGTTCGTCGACGCGCTGACCTGAGAGAACGCATCCGGGCTTGACCTCCGGCGAACCGCGCCCTCATTATGAACATACGTTCATGAACATGCGTTCACAACGAGGAGGCTCCAATGGACGTCGTCAACACCCACCAGGCCGAGGCGTGGAACGGCTACGAGGGCGAGCACTGGGCCGACCACCACGACCGGTACGACGCCGTCAACAACGGCTTCGACGGCGCCCTGCTGGAGGCCGCCGCGATCGGACCCCGCGACCACGTCCTCGACCTCGGCTGCGGGAACGGCTACATCACCCGGCTCGCCGCGCGGCGGGCCCGGCTCGGGCGGGCGCTCGGCGTCGACCTGTCCGCGCCGATGCTCGCCCGCGCCCGCTCGCTCACCGATCGGGAGGGCGTCCGGAACGCCGAGTTCGAGCAGGGCGACGCGCAGGTCCACCCGTTCCCGGACGCCGCCTTCGACGCCGCGGTGAGCCGGTTCGGAGTCATGTTCTTCGCCGACCCGGTCGCCGCGTTCGGCAACGTCCGGCGCGCGCTGCGCGAGGGCGGCCGCCTCTCCTTCCTCGCCATGGCGTCCCCCGCCGGGACCGACCTCGGCACCGTCTTCGCCGCGATCGCGCCGCGGCCCGCGGCGGTGACCGGACACGCCGGCCCGATGTCGCTGTCCGACCCGGACCGCGTCCGCGAGATTCTCGGCGCCGCCGGTTTCCGCGACGTGACCTGCCGGACGGTGCACGCCGAGCAGGTCTGGGGGCGGGACGCCGCCGACGCCGCGGACTTCCTCGCCGGCTGGGGCCCCGTCCGCCACAACCTCGGCGACGGCCCCGAACTCCGCGCCGCGATCACCGACGCGATGCGCCCGTTCGAGCGCGACGGAGCCGTCCGGCTGCGCAGCACCGCGTGGCTCGTGCGGGCCCGGCGATGAGACGGGTGGTGGCCCTCGACGGGTACGGGGCGACGGGACGCGAGGTCGCCGCGGCGTACCTCGCGCCGTTCCGCGATCTCGCCGCGCGCGGCTTCCGGCCCGCTCACTACGATGCGGGGTGATGTCACCTCGAAAGGCGGCCGCGCTGCGCGGCGGCGACCGGACCCTGCGCGAGCACCTGATCGCGACCGCCGAGCAAATGATCGCCGAGCGCGGGACGGCGGGGCTGACCGTCCGGGCCATCGCGCAGGAGGCCGGCGTCGCGGGCGGGGTGCTCTACAACCACTTCGCCGACAAGGAGGAGCTGATCGCCCTCGCGCTGCGCGCGCACGCCACGGCGATCGAGAACGGCCTGGAGCCCCTGCCCGCGCCGGGCACCGGGACGGTCGAGGGCAACCTGCGCGCGTACGTCGCCCACGGCCTGGCCCTGCACGGCCGGATGGTCCCGGCGCTGACCGGCCTGATCGCGACGCCCGAGGTCCTCGCCCGGTTCGCCGGGCTGAGCGACCCGGACCGGGACTGGCGGCACCGCCTGCGCGGCTACCTCGAGGCCGAGCGCGGCCTCGGCCGCATCGCCGCCGACGCCCGCGTCGACGCCGTCACCTCCATGATCGTCGGCGCCTGCCACGAGCCGGTGCTCTCGACGCTGTTCCAGGGACGGGGCATCGCCGAGCCGTCCCCCGCACACTCGGCGGACGACCTGGTCGCCACCGCCCTCAGGGGCATCGAGCCGCGCGAGCCCGCCGAGTAGCCGGGAAACCTCTGAGTCTTCAGGTGGTCATGGACATGGCCTCGCGGACCTCGTCGAGGGTCTGGTCGGCGATGGCGGCGGCGCGGGCGTTGCCCTCGGCGAGGACGCGGCGCAGGTAGCCGCGGTCGGCCATGATCTCGGCGCGGCGGGCGCGGATCGGGCGCAGGAACTCGTTGACCGACTCGGTCACCGTCCGCTTGAGCGCCGCGCCACCGCCGTCGCCGATCTCCGCGGCGACCTCGCGGGGGTCGCGCTCCTGGCAGAGCGCGGCGAGCAGCACCAGGTTGGACACCTCGGGACGGGTGTCGGGCGCGTACTCGATGTGCCGGTCGGCGTCGGTCACCGCCCGCTTGATCAGCCGGGCCGTCTCGTCCGGCGACGCCGAGAGCGCGATCGCGTTCCCGCGGCTCTTGCTCATCTTGCGGCCGTCGGTGCCGAGCAGGGTCGGCGCGGCCGACAGCAGCGCGTCCGGCACCGGGAAGACCGGGGCGTACCGGTCGTTGAAGCGGCGCGCGATCGTCCGGGTGACCTCCAGGTGCGGGAGCTGGTCGGCGCCCACCGGGACGAGGTTGGACTTGCAGAACAGGATGTCGGCGGCCTGGTGGACGGGGTAGGTGAACATCAGCCCGCTGACCGACGACTGCTTGGACGCGGCGATCTCGTCCTTCACCGTGGGGTTGCGGCCCAGCTCGCCGACCGTGACCAGGGACAGGAACGGCAGCATCAGCTGGTTCAGCGCGGGCACGGCGCTGTGCCGGAAGATCGTCGCGGTGGACGGGTCGATGCCCGCGGCGAGGTAGTCGGCGACGAGGCCGTCGACGTGCTCGCCGAGCCGGTCGGCGACGTCGCGGTCGGTGAGCACCTGGTAGTCGGCGACCAGCACGAACAGGTCGACGCCGGCGCGCTGGAGCCGGACGCGGTTGGCGAGGGTGCCGAAGTAGTGGCCGAGGTGCAGGGCGCCGGTCGGCCGGTCGCCGGTCAGGATCCGGAACGCGCCGGGGTCGGCGGCGACGCGCGCTTCGAGGTCGCGGTATGGGTCGGTGGCCCGCGGCGTTTCAGCTGGCCGGGGCGTTTCAGCGGGCTGCGGCGTCTCGGTGGTCTGCATGGGTCTCTCCTCCTGGTTCCGGGGCCCGCCGGACGGACCCGGGTGCGGAGAAGAGAGCGGGCCGTCCAGCGGACGGCCCGAGGCGTGCGTGGGTGTCGGCCGGCCGAGCACGGCCGCCCGCACAGCCACCCCGTGCGC
>NZ_JBEYYT010000600.1:0-4666 GCF_040645715.1 Spirillospora sp. NPDC046719
GCCCGGCGGACGGCCCGCCGGCGCCTCGGTTCTGGTGTCCTCATGTCCTTCGACGCTAGGCGCGCGCGGGCTTCCGCACAGTGACGCGATCACCCCGGTTCGCGGTCGGGCAGGCGGCACGGCCATGGTGGGGACAGCCCCACATCCGGGTCCCGCACCGCCGCTGACCGGCGGGACCGTCGACCAAAGTCGATGCCCGCGCCGACCCTCGACCGCTCCGGGGCCGGCGCGGGCTCGCTAGCGTTGGCGGCATGGATCCCGCCGTCCCCTCCCCCGCGACCGGCCCGTCCCGCCCCGCCGGCCCGCTCGACCTGCGGCGCCCGTGGCGGGACTGGCTCGGCGACCTCGGCGTCACCGCCGGGGCGGCGGCGCTGGGCCTGCTGCTGCTCCAGGGGACGCTGGACGACCCGACGCCCGGCCAGCGGATCGTGGTGCCGCTGGACCTGTCGGTCGGCGCGGCCTCCCTGGTGTTCCTGCTGCTGTTCCGGCGCCGCTTCCCGGTGGCCGTCGCGGTGACGATGATGTTCGCGCAGTGGACGGCCACCTCGACGCTGGGCACGGCCGCCGCCGCCATGTACTCGCTGGCGATGCTGCGCCCCTGGCGGACGCTCCTGCCGATCGCCGCCGCGAACACGGCGCTGATCGCCGTGCTGTTCTGGATCACCTCGCCCTGGGACCAGTTCCGCCAGGGCGTCGTCATCTTCGGCCTGATCTACGCCGTGCTGATCACGACGGGGATGCTGGTGCGGTCGCGGCGGCAGCTCATCGCCTCGATGGAGGAGCGGGCCCGCGCCGCCGAGGAGGGGCAGCGGCTGCGGGTGGAGGAGGCGCGGCTGCTGGAGCGCGAGCGGATCGCGCGGGAGATGCACGACGTCCTCGCTCACCGCATCTCGCTGCTGGCGGTGCACGCGGGGGCGCTGGAGTTCCGCCCGGACGCGCCCGCCGACCAGCGCGCCGCCGCCGGGGTCATCCGGCAGAGCGCCTACGAGGCCATGGAGGACCTGCGCGAGGTGATCGGGGTGCTGCGCGGCGATCCCGGCGGCGCGGAGGCCGACCGGCCGCAGCCCGCGCTCGCCGACGTCCCGGAGCTGGTGCGGGAGTCGTCGGCGGCCGGGGGCGAGGTGCTCCTGGACGACCGGGTGCCCGATCCGGCGGGGATCCCCGTCCGGGTCGGGCGGCACGCCTACCGGATCGTCCAGGAGGGGCTGACCAACGCCCGCAAGCACGCGCCGGGGGCGCGGGTCCGGGTGACGCTCGACGCGCCCGGCGGGACGGCGCTGACCATCGAGGTCGTGAACCCGATCCCGCCGGGGCCGCCGCCCGCCGGCGCGATGCCGGGCGCCGGCGCCGGGCTGGTGGGGCTCGGCGAGCGGGTCGCGCTGCTCGGCGGCACGCTGGAGCACGGCCGGACCGGGGACGGCCGGTTCCGGCTGCGCGCCCGCCTCCCGCTCCCCGGCTGAGCCGCCGCCCGCCTCCGCGCCCGGGATGGGCCCGGGCCTGCCCATGGCACGTCCCGGGCACGTCCGTGCAGGTCGGACGCATGGCCGCCGCGAGTTGCGGGCATGGCCGTGAACATGGCATCTGACTCCGCACAACCCGTCCTTGAGGAACTCGACCGCGAGGAGTGCCTGCGCCTCATCGCACCCGGCGGCATCGGCCGGATCGCGTTCGAGGACGGCGAAGGGCCCGCGGTGGTCCCGGTGAACTACGCCGTCGACGGCGAAACGGTGCTGTTCCGCACCTCGTTGCAGGGCCGGCTGAGCCGGAGCCTGATGACCGCCGTGCCGGGCGGGAAGGTGCGGGCCGCCTTCGAGGTCGACGCGTTCCAGGACAGCACGCACGAGGGGTGGAGCGTGCTGGTGCGCGGCGGCGCCCGGCCCCTCGACGACGAGGAGAAGGAGCGCGCCGTCCGGGTCGACCCGTGGCCCGGCGGCGAGCGCGAGGCGTGGTTCAGCCTGGCGGGGATGGAGATCAGCGGCCGGCGGCTCCGGCGGCCGTAGGCACGGCCGCCGGTGCGGCCGCCGGTACGGCCCGGCGCCCATAGGGTTGGGAGATGGACTCACCTCCCATCCGTGTGCTGATCGTGGACGACGACGCGCTCGTCCGGTCGGGGCTGTCGATGATGCTCGCGGGCGCCGGGGACCTGGAGGTCGTCGGGGGCGTCGCGGACGGCGCGGAGGCGGTGCCCGCGGTGAACGAGCACCGCCCGGACGTGGTGCTGATGGACATCCGGATGCCGCGGCTGGACGGGCTGGCCGCCACCGAGCTGCTCCGGGCGCGGCGCGACCCGCCGGAGATCATCCTGCTGACGACGTTCGACACCGACGACCACATCCTGCGCGCGATGCGCGCGGGCGCGAGCGGGTTCCTGCTGAAGCACACCCCGCCGCCGGAGATCATCCAGGCGATCCGGCAGGTCGCGGCCGGGGAGCCGATGCTGTCGCCGGCGGTGCTGCGCCGGATGATGTCGTTCGTCGCCGAGGCGGGCGCCGATCCGCGCAAGGCCCGCGCCCGCGCGCTGCTGGAGCGGCTCAGCGAGGGCGAGCGGGCGGTCGCGGTGCGGGTCGGGCAGGGCAAGACGAACAGCGAGATCGGCCGGGAGCTGTCGCTGAGCGTCGCGACGGTGAAGGCGTACGTGTCGCGGCTGCTGACCAAGCTGGAGCTGAACAACCGGGTGCAGGTCGCGCTGCTGGTCAACGACGCCGATCTCGGCGCGTAGCCGGGCGGCGGGCGCGGGCGCCGACTTCGGTCGCGGGACCACCGACCGAAGTCACGGCGCGGCCGACGTTCGGCGGACGCGGTCCGGGGGCCGGTCCGGCGAGCCTGGACGCATGATCGATGTCGACCGACTGACGAAACGGTACGGGGACGCCGCGGCGGTGCGGGACGTCACGTTCCGCTGCGAGCCGGGCACCGTGACCGGTTTCCTGGGCCCGAACGGGGCCGGGAAGTCCACGACCATGCGGATGATCTGCGGGCTGACGCCGCCGTCCTCGGGCTCCGCGACGGTGAAGGGCGTCCCGTACCGGCGGATCGCGAACCCGGGGCGGCATGTCGGCGTGCTCCTCGACGCGGGCGCGCAGCATTCCGGGCGCACGGGCCGCGAGGTGCTCGCGCTGACCGCGCAGGTCACGTGCGTGCCGAAGGAGCGCGTGGGGGAGCTGCTGGAGCTGGTGGGGCTGTCGGGGAAGGCGGCGGGGCGGCGCGTCGGCGGGTACTCGCTCGGCATGCGGCAGCGGCTCGGGCTGGCGCAGGCGCTGGTCGGCGACCCGGGCGTGCTGATCCTGGACGAGCCCGCGAACGGCCTGGACCCGGAGGGGATCCACTGGATGCGCGGGCTGCTGCGCGGGTTCGCCGACCGGGGCGGCACCGTGCTGCTGTCGTCGCACCTGCTGCTGGAGGTCGAGGCGGTCGCGGACCGCTTCGTCGTGATCGCGGAGGGGCGGGTCGCGGCGCGCGGCACCAAGGAGGAGCTGCTCGCGGGGCCGGGCCGGACCGTCGTCCGCGCCCTGGACTCCGGCCGGCTGGAGGCGGCGCTGGCCGCCGCGGGCCTGCGGTTCTCGGCCCGCGCGGAGGGCGGGTTCGTCGTGGAGGCCGGCGCCGAGGCGGTGGGGCGGGCGGCCGCGTCGTCGGGGGCCGTCCTGCTGGAGCTGCGGCCGTCCGGCGGCGGGCTGGAGGAGCTGTTCCTGTCGCTGACCGCCGGCTCACCGGCCGCCGGCGGCGCCGCGGCCCCCGCCTCGCCCGCCGGCGCCGAGCCCGAGGGGGCGCTGCGATGACCGCCGTCCTCGCGGCGCCGGCGCGCCCGTCGCTCGGCCGGCTGACCGCCGTCGAGCTGCGCAAGACGGTCGACACGCGGGCCGGGCGCTGGCTGCTCGCGCTGATCGCGCTGAGCGCGGTCGCGATGATGCCCGTCGTCCTCTACGCGGCGCCGGGCGGCGAGCAGTCCCTTGGCCAGCTGTTCGCCGCCTCGCAGATCGGGGTGTCGCTGCTGCTCCCCGTCCTCGGGATCATGTCGGTGACGTCGGAGTGGTCGCAGCGGACGGCGCTGGCCACGTTCACGCTCGCCCCGGAGCGGGAGCGCGTCCTGGCGGCGAAGCTGCTGGCGGGAGCGTGCCTGGCGGCGCTGTTCGTCGCGGCGGGGATCGCGGTCGGGTTCCTCGGCCGCGTCGCGGGCGCGGCGCTCGGCCGGTCGTCGGGTTCGTGGTCGCTGCCGCTGCCGCTGGTCGGCACCATGCTGCTCTTCGCGGTGATCATGGTGACGCTGGGGACGGCGTTCGGGATGCTGTTCATGAACCCGCCGCTGGCGATCGTGCTCTACTTCCTGCTGCCCACGCTGTGGACGACGCTCGGCGAGATGGTGCCGGGGCTGCGGGGCCCGGTCCGCTGGCTGGACGCGAACCGGACCCTCGACACGCTCACCGACCCGGGCGTCACCGCCGCCGAGTGGGCGCGGATCGGGACGTCCCTCGCCGTCTGGCTGCTCGTCCCGCTGGCGGCCGGGACCGTCCGGCTCGTCCGGCGGGAGGTGAAGTAGTCACTCGCGGGAGCCGAGCGGGACGTTGCGCAGCAGCAGCGCCGCCGCCAAGCCGACCGCCAGCAGCGGCAGGCCGGTGAGGAACAGGTCGGAGAACGCCTGCGCGAAGGCTTCGGCGACGCCGTGCCGGAC
>NZ_JBEYYT010000601.1:0-4627 GCF_040645715.1 Spirillospora sp. NPDC046719
AAATACTCGACGCCCCCCCCCCCACCCCCGGCGGCGGGGGGGGGGGGCGGGGCCCCCCGCCGGGGTGCCCCCCCGCGCCCCCCCCCCCCCGCCGCGGCGCGGGGGCGCCCCCCCGCCGTTTCGGCTCACGTCCCTTCGCGGGGGAGGGCGCGCTCGACGGCGAGGGCCACGAGGTCCTTCAGGTCGTGCTCGGCGAGGACGCCCGGCAGCGTCAGGCTCTCGACGATCAGCCAGTTCAGCGCGAAGTAGAGCAGGCGCACCGTATCGGCGTCGCCGGGCAGGCCCGCCTCCACGTGATAGGCGATGTTGGCGTCCAAATCCCGGCGCACCCGCTCGGTGAGGACGGTGCGCAGCTCGGGCCGCCGCGTCGCCTCCAGGCGCAGTTCGAGCAGGGCCAGGTAGCCGGTGCGGAACTCGGAGATCCGGCCGACCGCGTCCTGGAGCAGCTCGGTGACCTTGGCGGCGTCACGCGGGCCCTGCAGGCCGCCCGCCATGGTCGCGGCGTCCGGCTGGAGCCGCTCGTAGATGCGTCCGCCGGCCTGGGTGAACAGGTCGTCCCGCTTGGCGAAGTAGTTCGACGCGGTCCCGACGGGCACGCCGGCCTCCGCGTCCACGGCGCGGAACGTCAGCCCGCGCGCCCCGTCCCGGGCCAGGACCTCGATCGCGGCGTCCACCAGCGCCGCGCGCCGCTCCTCGTTCCTCCGCATTGACACTACTCCATCCGTAGTACTAGGTTCAAACCACTTCAAGCAGAGTACTACGAACGGAGTTCAATTTATGCGCAAGCTCGTCTACTACGTCGGCGTCAGCATCGACGGCTACATCGCCGGTCCCGGCGGGGAGGTCGACTTCTACCCCCTCGGCGACGACACGATGGACTGGATCAAGGACAACCTCCCCGAGACGCTGCCGACGCACGTCCGCCCCCACCTCGGCGTGGACGCGGACGCCCCCCGACGGCGGTTCGACACCCTCGTCATGGGGCTCCGCACCTACCAGCCGGCGCTCGACATCGGCGTCACCAGCCCGTACGCGCACATGCGCCAGTACGTGGTGTCCACCACCCTGCCCGCGATCGAGGACCCCGCCGTAGAACTCGTCCGCGAGCCCCTCGGCCTCGTCCGCGCCCTCAAGGCCGAGGACGGCGACAGGGACGTCTGGCTCTGCGGCGGCGGCAGGCTCGCCGCCGCGCTCCTCCCGGAGATCGACGAGATGATCGTCAAGAGCTACCCCGTCGTCGCGGGCGACGGCGTCCCGGCGTTCTCCGGCCGGTTCGACCCGACCCTGTTCACCCCCGACCGCCGCGAGACCCTCCCCAGTGGCACGCAGATCACTTGGTTCTCCCGCAAGGGGTAGGACGGGATTGGGGGGTGGTGTCGATGACCGTCACAGTGGCCCTCGCAGGGGACACGATGCTCGGACGCGGAGTGGGGGAGGAGGTCGCCGTGTCCGGCCCGCACGGCCTGTTCGCCGGGGACGTGCGAGAGGTCTTCCATGAGGCCGATCTCGCCCTGCTGAACCTCGAATGCTGCGTGTCCACCCGGGGGCGGCCGTGGGACGCGCCGGGCAAGCCGTTCCACTTCCGCGCGCCCCCGGACGCCGTCGAGGCGCTCCTCGACCTCGGCGTCGACTGCGTGACCCTCGCCAACAACCACGCCCTCGACTTCGGCCCGGACGCCCTGGCCGACACCCTCGCGCACCTCGAAGCCGCAGGCGTGCGCAGCGTCGGCGCGGGGCCGGGCGTCCAGGAGGCGCGCGCGCCGGTGATCCTGGAGGCGGGCGGCCTCCGCATCGCCGTCGCCGGCTTCACCGACCACCCCGCCGACTTCGCCGCCGGACCCGGCCGCCCGGGCGTCGCGCTCGCCGACCTCGAGCACGGCGTCCCCGCATGGCTCCGCGACGAGATCGGCGCGCTCGCCCGGACGAACGACGCCGTGCTGGTCATGCCGCACTGGGGCCCCAACATGACCGGCGAACCGCTCCGCTACGTTCGCCGGGCCGCGAAGGACCTGGTGGACGCGGGCGCGTCGCTCGTCGCGGGAAGCTCCGCGCACGTCTTCCACGGCGTCGCCTGGCCGGTCCTGTTCGACATGGGCGACTTCATCGACGACTACGTGGTGTCCGACCTGCTGCGCAACGACCTGGGCCTGCTGTTCCTCGTCACCTTCGGGCCGGACGGGCCGTCCCGCGTCGAGGCCGTCCCGCTGCGCCTGGACTTCGCCCGCACCCGCCTCGCCGGCCCCGCCGACCGCGCCTGGATCTTCGAGCGGTTCATCGCCGCCTGCGCCGAGTTCGGCACCGCCGTCACCGTCGAGGACGACCGGCTCGTCGTCGCCGCGCCGTCCTAGAGCGGATCGCCGAGCGGCCCGTACTCGTCCGCCAGCGCCTCGGCCCAGTGCGCGGCCCAGTCCGGCCGGGTGCCGTCGGCGTCGGTGAACCCGTACTCCTCGTACAGCCCCCAGGTGGCCAGCGCGCGGCCCGACTTGTCCATGATGTGCGGGTCGGCGGCCAGCGCCGCGACGGCCCGCCCCAGATACGCGGGACTCTCCGAGTAGGCGAAGTGCGGGTCCTTCGCCGCGGCGTCCCGCCAGTTGCCCTCCGTGACGCCGAAATGGTCCAGGACGGCCTCCGACCGCAGGAAACCGGGCGTGACCGCCACCGCCGCGACCCCGTGCGGCCGCAGCTCGGCGGCCTGCGCGAACGCCAGCCGGATCACCGCGGACTTCGCCAGGTCGTAGAAGAACGAGCCCCGGTACCGGGCGGTGTTCCCGTCCGTCACCTCCACCACCAGGCCCCGCCCGCGCGCCACCATCAGCGGAAGCGCGAACCGGCTCGTGATCACGTGGGTCTCCACGGCCTGCCGCAGCAGCCGCAGGCCCGTGCCGAGGTCCTGCTCCCACAGCGGACGCTCCCAGTCGGTCAGCGGGTCGCCGCCCCACACCGAGTCGACCAGCATGTCGAGCCGCCCGCCCCGCTCCGCCGCGATCCGCTCGACCAGCGCGCGGACCTGATCCGGGTCGGCGTGGTCGGTGCGGACGGGCACGCCCGTCCCGCCCGCCTCGGTGACCAGGTCCGCGGTCTCCTCGATGGTCTCCCGCCGCCCGAGACCGGACCCGCCGGACGCGCTGCTGCGGCCGGAGACGTACACCGTCGCGCCGGCGGCGCCGAGCTGGACGGCGATGCCGCGACCGCCGCCCCGCGTGCCCCCGGCGACCAGCGCGACCTTGCCGGTGAGCGGACGATCATCCATGACCCCTCCTTCATGCCAGATACGGTGCGAGAGCGCCGTCCAGCTCGCGTTCGAGCCGCTCGGCCAGCGTTCCCCGCCGGTCCAGGGCCCAGCAGAGCCCGGCCCCCGCGATGACGGTCTGGAGCGACCCGGCGAGCGCCTCGGCGTCCGTCTCCGCCCGCAGCACGCCGTCCGCCACCGCCTCGCCGAGCAGCATCGCGATGACCCGCCCGTTCGCCTCATGGACGGCGAGCGCGTGCGCGTGGAACTCCGGATCCGTCAGGTCCATGCAGAGGAACGCCAGATGGTTGGCGTACTGCTCCGGCGTGGACATCGCCGCCCACGACCGCCGCACGAACGCCCGCAACACCGCCAGCGCCGGCTCGCGCCCCGCCTGGCCGTCCTGTTGGTGGCCCTGCCCGGCCCGCACGCGCTCGTGCAGCGTCTCCGCGTCCCGCGCCGCCTGCTCGGCCAGCGCCAGCAGCAGCCCGCGCTTGGACCCGAACCGCTGGACGAGCGTGCCCGGCACGAGGCCCACCTCGTCGGCCACCGCCGCGAGCGTCAGCTTCGCCGGACCGACCCGGCCGATCACCTCGACCGCCGCCCGCAGGATCACCGCGTCGTCCACGCCCCGCGGCCGCCCCGCCATCGCGCCTCCATTAATAAATGACTGTGCATTTATTAAAGCATCTGGGCTGTGCCTTGCGCGAGTCGGGCCTGGCGCGGGTGGCCGTGGAGGCGGCTGTTTTGCAGTCTGACCTGGTGTTTCTCCTGGAGGCCGTGACCGTGGGCAGTGACCGTGGGGCAGTGAGGGCGGGGCTGTAAGGGCGGGGCTGTGAGGGTGAGGCAGTGGGGGTGGGGCCGCCGGGAGACAGGAACGGTGAGCGTGGTGGGAGGAGCGCTGTTGCGGGTGGGGGCGGGGCTGTGGTGGTGAAGGGCTGGCTCGGGAGCGCTCAGGTGGAGTTCGTAGGGGAGAGCTTGTAGCCCTCACGCATGACTCGACAGTCGGTGGTTGTAGGGGGTGGCTGGGCGTGCGGCGAGTATTCGGCGTGGTGGGTGGAGTGATGTTCGGGCGTAGGGCGAGCGGCAGCGGCAGGCTGTACAGGGGCCTGGCGTTTCGTGGGACGGAGGTGCTCGTTCGGCTTGGTGTGCCCGAGCGAGGAGTGCTCGGGGGCGTGAGGGTGTGGTGGCGGTGGTGTTCAGAGGGTCCTTGGGCTGAACGGCGGCGGGGCGCTACGGGGTGAGCGGCGCTATGGGGTCAACGGCGCTATGGGTCAACGGCGCTATGGGGTCAACTGCGAGGGTGTTCGGGAGAATCGGCGAGAGGGGTGTTCGGGTGGTGGGGTGGCGCTTGCGTACGGGGCCGCCCCTCCAAAGTCAAGGGCGCCTTCGGCGTCG
>NZ_JBEYYT010000602.1:0-4625 GCF_040645715.1 Spirillospora sp. NPDC046719
CGCTCCTCCCCCGCACCGCGCTGCACTGAGATCCCGGCATCCGACAGACGCCCCTAAAGGCCCCGATACCCCCTCATTTACACTGGTGTTCCGGGGACCCCGCTGGTGCGACCGGCGAAGCTTAGGTTACCCTTACCTAATCATCGATGATCGCGACCGTACGGCCGGGGGGACTCATTTGACGCGCGGGAAGGGCTGCGGGCACTGCCCGGGAAGCCACACCGGCGAGCGGCCGTGCCTGGCGAGCGCGACCGCCAAGGCGCGCTCCTGGCTGCTGATCGAGCACCCGGGCCCCTGGCCCGAGCGGGTGGCCGACCTGGCCGGGCCCGGCCCGGTCGCCGAGGCCGTGCGGGCCGCGCAGGCGGCCGGCGTGCGGCCGCAGCTCATCCGGCGGCCGGGGCGACGCCGCGCGACGCCGCCCGTCCAGGTCTACGCGGGGTTCTCGTACGGCCGCGAGGCGTGGATCGAGGGCCGGGAACTGGCCGATCCGCGGGAGCTGGCCGGGCTGGACCTGCACGCGCTCGCCTCGGGCCGTTCGCCGGGGCTCGGCGAGCGGCAGGCGGACCCCGTCCTGCTGGTCTGCGCGCACGGCCGGCACAACGCCTGCTGCGCGCGGACGGGCGCCCCGCTGGCCCGATCCCTCGCCGGACGTTTTGACCGTCTTGTCTGGGAAACCACCCACGTCGGTGGTGACCGATTCGCAGCGAACCTTGTATGTCTTCCTCACGGGATCTATTACGGCGACCTCGGCGAGACCCAGGCCGTGGCCGCGATCGACGCCTATCTGCGCGGCGAGGTCGTGCTCGACCGGCTGCGCGGGCGGGCCGGACGGCCCGAGCCCGCGCAGGCCGCGGAGCACTTCGTCCGCGCGCACACCGGGCGCCTCGAACTGGACACCGTGATCGTGGAGTCGATCACAGGGACATCCCGCTACGAAGCGGTCGTCACCGTTCAGGAGAGCCGTTACCGGGTCATCCTGGAGGCCGTCGAGCAGCCCGCGTGCGGGCCGGCGTGCGGCGAGAACCTGAGAACCTACGCTGTTACGGAACTCACCCTTCTCAACGCGGCCGCCCTCGTGTAATCTCTCGAAGGCCCCATTCGAGGGTCTCCCTGTCGCACGGCCCCAGGTTTCCGGAGTAACCGGACGGGGAACAGAGCGGCAACTCCAGACGTTGGAACTTTCGGCGCTTCTGACTCATGTCACCCGAAGCACGTCGATGCGTCCATGTCCCGAAATTGTTCGAAACCAATCAAGGTGGGTGTTCCATGGCTCAGGTACGTCGGCAGGCAAACCTCCCTCGTCCCAGCTGGGGCTGGCAGGACGCCGCGGCGTGCCGGGGGGAAGACCTCGTGCTCTTCTTCGGCCCCGACGGCGAGCGCCAGCCCGAGCGTGAGATCCGCGAGCGCAAGGCCAAGCAGATCTGCATGGGCTGCCCGGTCCGCACGGAATGCCTGGACTACGCCGTGTCCCGGCCCGAGAAGTACGGCACGTGGGGCGGTCTGAACGAGGACGAGCGCGCCTCCGAGCGCCGCCGTCGCATGCGCCGCGCCAACGCGGCCTGACCGTCGCACGGCACGCCAGAACCGCTCCCAGCGCGCACCCCGGCACGCCACCGAAAAACGACACGGCCCCGCCCCGCGGGGCCGTTTGCGTTGCCCAGGGCCCGGCCGCCATGGCCGGGCCCTGGCGCGTTCGTTCGTCACATGTGCGTCACATCTGTGTTGCGGCCCGCGCGGATTTCCCGGCCGCCTTTACCGCAGCCGGCGCTTCCGTGTGGCTTTTTCACCCGAATTCGCCGCGCCCATTTCCGGCGCGCTCCAGCCACCCGGTCACGTCCCGGTCGGTCAGCTGGTCGAAGTCGCGGTACCACTGGCCGACCGCGCGGAAGTCCCAGGGCGCCGCGGGGACCACGAGGTCGTCCACCTCGGCCTCCAGCGACCGCACGGTGTCCTCGGCGCCCACCGGCACCGCCAGGACCAGCCGGGACGGCCCGCGCCCCCGCAACGCCCGCACGGCCGCGCGCGCGGTCCCGCCGGTGGCGAGGCCGTCGTCCACGACGACCGCGGCGCGTCCGGCGACGTCCGGCAGGCCCCGGCCGCCGCGGTAGGCCGTCACCCGCCGCTCCAGCTCGGCGCGCTCGGCGCGCACCGTCGCGGCCATGTCGTCCTCGGTGAGGCCGAGCCGGTCCAGCAGGCCGTGGTCGAACACCGGCTCGCCGCCCTCGGCGATGGCGCCCACGCCGAGCTCCGGCTGGGGCGGGAACCCGATCTTGCGGGTCACCAGGACGTCCAGAGGCGACCGCAGGCGCCGCGCGACCTCGAACCCCACCGGGACGCCGCCCCGGGGCAGTGCGAGCACCACGGCGCCGTCCAGGCCCATCGGGGCGAGCCGCGCCGCGAGCACCCGGCCCGCCTCCGCGCGGTCGGCGTAGGGCAGCGGGACGGTATCGTCCGGCGCCGCCGCCCGCTTCGCCGTTCTGTTCCAAGACATTCGGCGCACCCCCTCCCGGGGTCGCGGAAGAGCTCCTGGGAGAGCCCTACCCGCCGGGCGCGCCGGGATTCAGCCCGCGGTGAGCCAGCGCAGCGGGTTGTCCCGCAGGACCGCGTCGAGGGTCGCGTCGTCGGCGCCGGCGGCGCGCAGCGCGGGCAGGAAGGTGTCGAACAGGTAGCCGTAGCCGCTGCCGCCGTACCGGACGATCTGCTCCATCCGCGAGACGCCGGTGCTCAGGAGCACCCGGTCGGCGTGGCCGGCCTCCATCAGGTCCATGACCGCGCGCACACGGGCCCCGATCGCCGCGTGGTCCTCGCCCGCCAGGCCGAGCGTGCCGAACGACACGTACGCGCCGGACTCGGCGATCTTGCGGTGCTGGCCGGGGTCGTCCACCCGGTCCTGCTGGCCGACGGCGACGCGGTCGGCGGGCAGCCCGGCGGCGGTGAGGATCTCCAGCTGGGCCAGGCCGGCGCGGCCGTAGGTCGCCACCGACAGGCCCGAGTAGCGGGCGGCGCGGGCGGCGGCCCGCAGGCACAGCTCCTCGGCCTCGGTCGGCGCCTCGCCCCAGGTGCCGATCTCACCGATCACGCCGGGCAGCGCGTTGGTGCCGTCCATGCCGAAGCCGATCTCGGCGAGCAGCCGCTCGGCCAGCCGGTCCACGCCCGACTGGCCCTCCGGGCCGGGGCCGGCGGCGAGGGCCTCGCGGACGAACGCGGGGTGGAACGGCTCGGTGAACACGCCCGTCCCGGCGACCACCGCGACCCGGGAGCCGGCGCTGACGCGGGCCAGCGCGGCGGCGTTGCGGCCCATGCCCGAGCAGGTCAGGTCGACGACGAGGCCGAGCCCGCGCTCCTTGCGCAGCTCGTTCAGCTCGCGCTGGACGCCCTTCTCCTCGTCCAGCCAGCGCCCCGGGTCGGACGCCACCTGCTGCGGCCGGGCCGGCCAGCGCAGGTCCATCCCCAGGTGCTCGTGGGAGAGCACCGGGCCGGTGATGTCGGACGTCGCGATCGTGCCGGTCACGGTCCGGAGCCGGCCGGTGTCCTCTCGGGGGGTCATGGAAGCCGAGGCTACGACATGTTTGGCCTTTTCAGAGCCTTATTCGTTGCAGTTTTTACCATTCGTCCCGGCGTCGCCGGCGCCGCTCGCGTCCTCGTCCGGCGCGGGCACGGCCGCGGCGGAGGTCGCGCCCGGTCCCTGCCCGCGGGACGCCTCCCCCAGGGCCCGCGCCCGGGCCGTGTCCGCGCTGGGCCACAGCCGGTCGATCTCGGCGTTCAGCGTGGCGCCGATCAGCACCGCGATGGCCGCCACGTACAGCCACGCCAGCACGGCGATCGCGGCGGCCAGCGAGCCGTACACCGACACCCCGCTCAGCGACCCGCTCAGGTAGATCCGCAGGACCAGGCTGCCGACGACCCAGATCAGCAGCGCCAGCACCGCGCCCGGCACCTCCCGCCACCAGGCCGTGCGCACCGGGACGCTCATGTGGTAAAGCATCGCCAGGGAGAGCACCGACAGGCCCACCAGGACCGGCCAGTACAGCACCTGCACGACCGTGGCGCTCTCGGGCACCGCCTGCCGCGCCAGCGTCGGCCCGGCCACCAGCAGCGGGGCGACCACCAGCCCCACGATGAGGCCGAGGACATACAGGATGAACGCGCGCGTCCGGGTGCGGATGACGCCGCGGATGCCCGACAGCCCGTACGCGATCGTGATCGTGTCGATGCAGACGTTGACCGCGCGCGAGCCCGCCCACAGCGACAGCACGAAGCCGATCGACACGATGTCGGGGCTGCCGCCCTTGATCACGTCGTCCAGCAGCGGCCTGACGACCGTGTTCACCGCGTTGGGGGTCAGCACGGTCTGGGCGTGCTCGATGGCCCTGTTGCGGATGTCCTCGACGGTCTCCTTGCTGATCACGCTGTGGAAGTGGCCCATGGTGCCGATCAGCCCGAGGGCCAGCGGCGGCAGCGACAGCAGCGCGAAGAACGCGATCTCGGCGGCGAGCCCGGTCACCCGGTAGCGGAACGCCCCGACCGCCGTCCCCCTGACCAGCCGCCACCCCACCGGGCCGCCGGAGCGCGCGAGGACGCCCAGCGCGGCGCAGAACGCCGGCCGCGTCCGCACGGCGTTCTGC
>NZ_JBEYYT010000603.1:0-4599 GCF_040645715.1 Spirillospora sp. NPDC046719
GCGCCGACGAGGTGACAGCGAGGAGCGCGCAGATGACGACCGTCGCGCGGCAGAAGACCCCCGAGCCGGGGCCCGAGGCACCCGGCCCGAGCAACGGGCGGCCCGCAGGCCGCCGGGCCCGGTCCCGGCCGCCGGGGGAGCCCCGCTCCGTCGGCTGGCTGTACGTGCTGCCGGCTCTGGTGGTGTACGGGGCGTTCCTGCTGTGGCCGCTGGTGCGGGGGGCGCAGTTCTCCCTCTACCACTGGGACGGCATCGGCCCGGCGACCTGGGCCGGGCTGTCCAACTACACCGCCACCTGGACCGACCCGACGCTGCGAGGCGCGTTCGGGCACCTGCTGGTGCTGATCGTGTTCTACGCGATCCTGCCGTGCTGCATCGCGTTCGTGCTGGTGGCCGTCATGTCCCGGACGAAGGTCCGCGGCCTGACGTTCTTCCGCACCGTGCTGTTCATGCCGCAGGTCATCGCGATGGTCGCGGTCGCCGTGGCCTGGCAGTGGGTGTACTCCACGCACGGGCCCGTCAACACCGTCCTCGGCTGGCTGCACGACATCGGGCTGCCCGACTGGCGGCACGGCTGGCTCGGCGACTTCACCTTCGCGCTGCCCGCGATCGGGCTCGTCGGCACGTGGGTGGAGATCGGTCTGGCGCTGGTGCTGTTCCTGGCCGGCGTGCAGAAGATCCCCCGGGAGCTGTACGAGGCGGCGCGGATCGACGGCGCCGGGGCGATCCGGGAGTTCTTCACCGTCACCCTGCCGGGGCTGCGCCGCGAGCTGTCGGTGGCGCTGACGCTCACCACGATCATGGCGGTGCGCAACTTCGACCTCATCTACATGGCCACCGCCGGCGGCCCGGGCGACTCCACGAAGGTGCCCGCCTACGAGGTCTACAACCGCACGTTCAACACCGGCGAGGTCGGCCTCGGCTGCGCGATCGGCGTCACCCTGGCCGTGCTGGCGTTCGCGATCACCGCGGGCATCGGCCGCCTCGTCGAGGGGAGGGGCGAATGAGCAGGCGCTACGAGCGGATCCTGAACCACGCCGTACTGGCGCTGTTCGCGGTGATCGCCCTGTTCCCGATGATCGGCATCGTCGCGCAGGCGCTGCGGCTGCCCGGCGACCTGTCGTTCGACACCTTCCGGGTGGCCTGGACCGAGGGCCACTTCGCCGCCTACCTGCGCAACAGCGTCGTCGTCACCGCCGTCACGGTGGTGCTGGCCAGCGTCTTCTCGATCATGTCCGGGTACGCGCTCGGCGTCATGCGCTTCCGCGGCGCGGGGGCGGTGTTCCTGCTGTTCCTGGCGGGCCTCACCATCCCCACCGAGGCCGTCGTCGTGCCGCTCTACTTCGACCTGCGCTCGGCCGGGCTGGACAACACCTACGCCGGGCTGATCCTGCCGCAGGTCGCGATGTCGGTCGCGTTCGGCACGTTCTGGATGCGCGCCTACTTCCGCAGCGTCCCGCCCTCGCTGATGGAGGCGGCCCGGATGGACGGCGCGTCGAGCTGGACGACCCTGTGGCGGGTGCTGGTGCCGATCGGCCGGCCCGCGATCCTCACCATGGTCGTGCTGATCACCATGTGGACCTGGAACGAGTTCCTGCTGCCGCTGGTGATCGTGAACTCCGACGAGGGGCTGCGCACCGCGCCGCTCGGGCTGTCGTTCTTCCAGGGCGCGCACAAGACCGACTACGCACTGCTCATGGCGGGCGCGCTGATCATCGCCGCGCCCATCGTGATCGTCTATGTCTTCCTGCAACGGCGGTTCATTGCAGGGATGCTCTCGGGGGCCATCAAGGAGTAGGGAGTCCGGGGCCGCCCCCCAGCGGCCCCGCAACGGAACAGGAGAGTTCATGCGAAGACTCGCCCTACCCGCCGTCCTGTCCGCCGCGCTGGCGGGCTCGGCCATCGCGCTGGCCGGCCCGCCCGCGCAGGCGCGGACGGCACCGTCAGACCGCACGGCACCATCAGAACAGGGCCGGCTGGACGTGCTGTTCGTCGGGGCGCACCCCGACGACGAGTCCGGCACCCTGTCGACGCTCGGCCAGTGGAACGAGTTCGACAAGGCCCGGACGGGCGTGCTGACCGTCACCCGCGGCGAGGGCGGCGGCAACGCCGCGGGGACCGAGGAGGGCCCGGCGCTCGGCCTGCTCCGCGAGGACGAGGAGCGGCGCGCGGTCGGCAAGGCGGGCGTCACCGACGTCCACAACCTCGACAAGGTCGACTTCTACTACACGGTGAGCGCGCCGCTCACCGAGGACACCTGGGGCCACGACGACTCGCTCGCGAAGGTCGTGCGGATCGTCCGCGAGACCCGGCCCAAGGTGATCGTGACGATGAACCCGGCGCCGCTGCCCGGCCAGCACGGCAACCACCAGGAGGCCGCGCGGCTGGCGACCGAGGCGTACTACGCCGCCGCGGACCCCAACGCCTTCCCGACGCAGCTCAGCAAGGAGGGCCTGAAGACCTGGGCGCCGGGACGGCTGTTCCAGGGCGGCGGGGCGTCCGGCCCGACCGGGCAGGAGTGCGCCGCCAAGGTCACCCCCAGCACGCCGGCGTCGGTGGCGTACGGGGTGTGGGGCGGCCGCACGTCGGCCCGCAACGGCGGCAAGACGTGGGCGCAGGTGGAGCGGGAGGCGCAGCGGCTGTACGTGAGCCAGGGCTGGGCCGGGTTCCCCGACGCGCCGTCGGACCCGTCCAAGATCGGCTGCGACTACCTCACGCAGATCGCGAGCCGCGTGCCGTTCACGCTCGGCAACACCGACCCGTCGGCTCCGCTGGAGGGCGCGGTCACGCCGGGCAAGGGCGGCCTGCCGCTCGGGACGCAGTTCTTCCTGACGACGCAGTCGTACGGGGTGACGCCCGGCGCGGCGTTCACGGTGACGGCGCACGCGAGCGCGCCGGAGCAGCTGAAGAACGCGCGGGCCGCGCTCTCGGTGCCGTCCGGTTGGAACGTGACAGGAAACGGTGACCTGGGCAAGGTCGGGTCGAGCGAGCGCACGGCGACGTTCAAGGTGACGCCGCCCGCCGGCGCCTCCGTCGGCCGCGCCCAGATCTCCGCGAAGCTCACGTCCGGCCGCGCCACCGGCCAGACCGCGACGATGGTGAACGTCCAGCCGCCGGTCACGGGCCGGCAGCAGCCGCTGCCCCGCGTCGACGACTTCGACACCTGGGCCACCAAGACCGGCGTGCCCGCCCTCATCGGCCAGATGAAGCGCGTGCTGACCGTCGGGTCGGGCAAGTCGCGCGACGTGCGGGTGGACCTGGTGAACACCACCTCGTCCGCGCAGTCGGGCACGGTGAAGCTGGACCTGCCGAAGGGCTTCTCGGCCGACGCCGCGTCCAAGCCGTACACGCTCGCGGCCGGCGCGAAGGGCACGGTCGCCTTCAAGGTGACCAACACCGACGCCTCGCTGCCGACCTCCAACCAGGGCGGCTCCGGCGGCGACTTCGACTACACCATCACCACCACCCCGTCGTCCGGCCCGGCCGACGTGGAGACGGCGGCGCTGGAGCTGGTCCCGGTCGCCGAGATCCCCAAGGCGTCCGCCGCCCCGAAGATCGACGGCAAGGAGGAGCCGGGCGAGTACGCCGGCGCCGAGCTGAACCTGTCGCGGGTGTGGGAGGGCGACGCGTGCACGTCGGCCGACGACTGCTCCGCCACCGGCAAGGTGACCTGGACCGACGACGCGCTGAACGTGCTGGTCAAGGTCCGCGACGACAAGCAGGGCACGGTGCTCGGCGCCGACGACTGCAAGCGGCACTGGCGCACCGACTCGGTGGAGATCGGGATCGACCCGCGCGGTGACTCGGAGAACACCTCGACCACCTTCAAGACCGGCATCTTCCCGCAGATGTCGGACGGCAAGCCGTGCTTCGAGCGCGACGCGGACGCCCACCAGGGCGGCGCGGACGCGGCGCCCGGCATGCAGGTGGCCGCGACGGTGAACCAGCCCTACGACGGCTACACCATCGAGGCGAAGATCCCGTTCAAGGACCTGCCGACCGCCGTGGACCCGGCGCGGATGGGCCTGAACGTCTTCGTCTACGACTCCGACACCCAGGACAAGACCGGCCAGACCCGGATCGGCTGGTCGACCTGGGGCGGCGTGCAGGGCGACCCGTACCGGTGGGGCCAGACGACCCTGCCCGGCTACACCCCGGACCCGAGCCTGCCGACGACCCCGCCCGCGCCGGTGATGCCGACCGACGCGGCGGCCTCGGTGAACTCGCCCGAGTCGATCGAGCAGGCCGTCCGCACCGGGATCCCGCTCGCGGGCGGCCCGGCGGCGCCGCGCTCCGACAGCGCGCGCATCGCCGGCGAGCCGACGGTGTCCGGCGGGTCCGCGACCTTCCGGCTGCAGGCCACCGGTCCCGGTACGGCGCACGTGACGGTCTGGGACGGCAAGGTCCTCGGCACCAAGACCGTCGAGGTGAAGCGCGCGGGCTCCCAGTCCGTGACCGTCACGGGCGCGAGCGGCCTGCTCGCCGTCGCGTTCGAGGCGAAGAAGGGGGGCACGGCGAGCAGCATCGCCCGGCTGAGCCGGTGAACGGCGCCGCCGCGCCGGGCTCGCGCCCGGCGCGGCGGCATCCGCCCGAGGGCCG
>NZ_JBEYYT010000604.1:0-4581 GCF_040645715.1 Spirillospora sp. NPDC046719
CCGGACGTGCCGGCGGGGCCGCCGCTTCGAGCAGCACCACCACGAGTGGATCACCAGCACCCCCGGGCTGCGGCGCGCCCGGCCGCGCGCCCACGCCGAAGGGGGCGAGGCGCCATGACCGGCGCCCGCCGCACGGCCGCCGGCCGCACGGCTCCGGCCCCTTCGCACACCGTGCCTGCGTACGCCCCCGTCCCGGCGCCGCCGGGCGGGCGGCGCGGGACGCCCCACCGGGCGCCCCGGACGGCGGCACGGGCATTCACCCCCAGCGACCTCCCCGGCCGGGAGTCAAGGCCGGGCCGGGACGGGCCGCCACGCCTTAGTCAAGGAGGCGTTCCACATGTCGGGCGAACACCGCACCATCGAGTTGCCTAGCACCCTGGCCACCCCCCACCACTCCGTCCCCGCGCACCCGCACGGACTCACCACGATGGACGGGCCGGACCCCGTCCTGCTCGGCGAGCTGACCCTGCCCGCCGAGCGCGCGTCGGTCCCGCGGGCCCGCGCCTTCGGCCGCGCCGTCCTCGGCTCCGCCGGGGCCGCGCACGTCAGCGACGACGCGGAGGTCCTGATCTCCGAACTGGTCACGGGGGCCGTCCGGCACGCCGCCGGCACCGGCTCGCTGCTGTGCCTGCGGCTGCTGCGGGACGGGTCCCGGCTGCGGATCGAGGTCCACGACCGCGGCGCCGCGCTGCCGCACTCCAGGCCCGTCGACCTCATGGAGGAGACCGGCCGCGGCTGGTTCCTCGTCGCCGCGCTCGCCTACCGGCACGGCACCGACCTCACCGCCTCCGGCAAGACGGTCTGGTGCGAACTGGACGGCTGGCCGCTCGACGAGCGGCACGCGCGCTGACCCGGGCACCGTCCCGGCCCGAGCACCCGCGCGGGCCCGGGCGCGGTGCACCGTCCGCGGCGCCGCGCCGCCCCTTCCCGCCGGTCACCTGAACGGCGGGACCCACGCGCGCGCGCCGACGGACGCCCATACCGGCGGCGATGGGGATTGCCATGTCCGTGGAGTACTACCGGGCGGATGGGATACGCGCCACGGCGGACGAGGCGCAGCGGCTGCTGCTGGACGCGCGGTCGAGGCTGCTCGCCCAGGACGTCATCCGCGTCGGCGGAGTCGTGGTGGTCGTCTCCACCTGGTTCACCGTGATCGACCTCGGGTTCGCGGCGAACGGGAGACCCCTGCTCTGGCAGACGATCGTGTCCGACCTGTCGATGCACGCCGACGTCGGGCGCTACAGCACGCGGGAGAAGGCGGCGCGCGGCCACGCCGAGGCGGTCGAGATGATCACCGGCCGGCTGCGCGGCCTGGTCGCCCGCGCCGCACTGGACGAGGCGCGCCCGTGAGCGCCCCGTCCCGTCCCCGGCGAGGCGCGGCCCCCGGAGCCCGCCCGCCCCGACCCGAGTTCGACGAACCCTGCACCGGGCCGACAGCCGGCCCGACCCCGACGAGTGGGTGATCGGATTGGACACCGAAGGCCGGCCGACGGCCCCGAACGCGGCCCCGGCCCGGGAGGATCCCGGCGACGGCGACTTCGCCGCGGAGAGCACGCGACGCACGAGACGCACCGGCGAGGAGAGCGCCCGGTCCCGGAAACGGCGGCCGATCCGCATGCGCATCACCGCGCTGCTCCTCGTCCCCCTGGTCTCCCTGATAGCCCTGTGGGCGTTCGCCGCGAACATCACGCTGGGCGACGCGTTCGACAAGTACGACTTCTCCACCACCTACGAGAAGATCGGACTGCCCGGCATCACGCTCGTGAGCCAGCTCCAAGCGGAACGTTCCCTGAGCGTCGCGGCGCTGGTCACGCAGCAGCCCCAGTACAAGCAGAAGCTCGCGCAGCAGCGGGCCCGGGTCGACGGCCTGGAGGCCGCCTTCAAGAGGTCGGCGCTGTCCAAGGACGCGCAGGACGCCGCGAAGCCCGAGACCAAGCAGCGGCTCACCGTCGCCGTCCGGGAACTGGCGAAGCTGCCGCAGCTGCGCGCCAGGGTCGACGCCGGGCGCTTCGAGACGCTCGACCTCATCAACTCCTACAGCACCGTCCTCGACGACCTCGTCTCGGTGTTCAACGGCTTCGTCGCCGTCGACGACGTCAACATCCTCACCCAGGGCCGCGCGCTGATCAGCCTCGGCAACGCCCGCGCCTCCATGCTGAAGGAGGACTCGCTGGTCATCTCCGCGATGGCGCGCGGCGGCCGCTTCACCCCGGCCGAGCACATCGCGTTCGTCCAGTTCGCGGCGCAGGGCCGGCAGGCGTTCGAGGCCGGGCTCGCCGACCTCAACGCGACCATCCGGGCGCCGCTGCAGCAGCTCGCCCAGTCCGCCGGTTTCCAGCGGTACCGCGCGGCCGAGTCGGCGATCGTCAACGCGCGCGGCGACCGGCTGCCCGCCGAGGCGGGCGACTGGACGGCCACCACGCAGCTGCTCGGGCAGGCGTGGGACCAGCGGGTCACCCAGGCGAGCCTGGCGCTGGACGACATGGCCAAGCCGATCGGCAACCGGATCATCATGCGGCTGGTCATCGCGGGCGGGTTCGGGCTGCTCGCGGTGATCGCGTCGATCGTGCTGTCGCTGCTGGCCGCGCGCAGCCTCTCCCGCGAGCTGCGCGGGCTGCAGCGCGCCGCCCTCGACCTCGCCTCGAACCGGCTGCCCCGGGTGGTGGCGCGGCTGCGCCGCGGCGAGGAGGTGGACGTGGAGGCGGAGGCGCCGCCCCTGGTCATCGGCAAGAGCCGGGAGGTGTCCCGGGTCGGGGACGCGTTCACCCGCGTCCAGCACACCGCGATCGAGACCGCCGTCCGCGAGTCCTACCTGCGGCAGGGCATCAGCCGGGTGTTCCTGAACGTGGCGTGGCGCAGCCAGTCGCTGCTGCACCGCCAGCTGCGGATGCTGGACGAGATGGAGCGCGGCGCGTCCGACCCGAAGGCGCTGGAGGACCTGTTCCGCCTCGACCACCTCACCACCCGCATGCGCCGGCACGCCGAGGGCCTGGTCATCCTGTCCGGGACCGCGCCGGGCCGGGGCTGGAGCCGGCCCGTGCACGTCGAGGACGTGCTGCGGTCGGCGATCTCGGAGGTCGAGGACTACACCCGGGTCGAGGTCGTGGTGGTGTCCGGGCGGGCCGCGGTGATCGGCGAGGCCGTCGCCGACATCGTGCACCTGCTCGCCGAGCTGATCGAGAACGCCACGGTGTTCTCGCCGTCGCCGACCGAGGTGCTGGTGCGCGGCGAGATGGGCGCCAACGGGTTCGCGGTCGACGTCATCGACCGCGGCATCGGCCTCGACCAGTCCGAGCTCGACGCGCTGAACCTGCGGCTGTCGCAGCCGCCGGAGTTCGACCTCGCCGTCACCGACCGGCTCGGGCTGTTCGTCGTCGGGCGGCTCGCCCACCGGCACGGCATCAGGGTCGCCCTGCAGCCGTCGCTGTACGGCGGCGTCAGCGCCGTGGTGCTGATCCCGCGCCGGCTGATCGTGGAGGCCGAGGGGCCGGACGACGAGGACGACGCGCCGATGGCGCACCAGGCGGCCGCTCCGGCGCCCGGCGCGCCCCCGCCCGGGAACGGCGCGGCGAACGGCGCGTCGAACGGCTCGCTGCGTCCCTGGCCTTCGGGCGCGGCCGGGTCGGCGCCGTCGAACGGGACCGCGATGCTGAACGCGCCGACCCCGTTCGACGTCGAGGCGCCGGCGGTGGTGGAGTTCCCGGAGCCGGACGGCACCATGCCGTCCCCGGACGCGACCCAGCCGTCCCCGCACGCGACCCAGCCGTTCCACGAGGCGTGGCGGCTGGAGACGCCGCACCTGGACGCGGGTCCCGCCGAGACGCGGGCGTTCGAGACGCCCGCCTCGTTCGGCGAGGTGCGGGCGGGCGGCGGGCGCGCGCCGCTGCCGCGGCGGGTCCGCGGCGGCAACCTGGCGCCGCAGCTGCGGGACGACCCGCGGGCGACGCCGCGCACGGCACCGGCCCACCCCGACGACGCGCTCGTCGCGTGGGAGGAGCGGTCGGCGGAGGCGTCCCGCGACCTGTTCGCCGCACTGCAGGCGGGCTGGCTGCGGGGACGTGACGAGGACGAGGCACCGGACGGCAGGGAGCGGGCATGAGCGGGCAGGGAACGACCAACGAGCTGAACTGGCTGCTCGACGACCTCGTCGACCGGGTCCCGCAGATCCGCAAGGTCGTCGTGCTGTCGCGGGACGGCCTCGTGATGGGCATGTCGCGGGGCGTCGGGCGGGAGGACTCGGAGTACCTCGCGGCGCTCGCCGCCGGGTTCCACAGCCTGGCCATCGGCGCCCGGCCGCAGCTGGACTCCGGCGAGGTCCGGCAGACGATGATCGAGATGGAGCGCGGCCTGTTCTTCGTCGTGCCGGCCGGCGCCAACAGCTGCCTGGCGCTGCTCAGCGAGGTCGGCGCGAACGCCGGCCTGGTCGCCTACGAGATGACGATGCTGGTCAAACGGGTCGGCAAGCAGCTGTCGACCGGCCTGAGACATCCGGGCCCGGGGCCCGGATCCGGGTGAGCCGCCATGACCCCCAGCGCACCCGGCGCGCCCCGGGGACCCGCCGGTCCCCGTGCACCCGGGACC
>NZ_JBEYYT010000605.1:0-4579 GCF_040645715.1 Spirillospora sp. NPDC046719
TGTAGGCGATGTTGATCAGGACGATCGCCGACCAGGCCAGGAACAGGCCGACCCCGCCGGCGTTCACGACCGCGATGGCGCTGAGCGGGATGGCGGCGAGCATCGACAGCACCGCCAGCAGCAGGCTGTGGTCGCCGTCCCCGGACGGGCGGGGCACGCGGGGGCGGCGGCGCGGGGCCGGGGCGGCGGGACGCGCGTCGAGGGCCTCCTCGATGCGGTCCACGACCGTCTCGATGAAGGCCGCGTCGTAGTCGGGGCCCAGCTCGCGCCGGGCCGCCAGCGCCGCGGTGAGGTCCTCGCGAGGCAGTCGTCGGGTCGTCATGGTTCGGTTATAGGCGCGCGGGGTCCGGTGCCGCCTCACTCCGCGGTGCCAACCGCGGCGTACCCCGCAGGGATGAGCGGGGGGACGGCTCCGCGCGCCGATAAACTGCCGCTTTCGTCCGATAATCGCCGGAGGTTTCCGTGACCGTGCGGCCCCGCTCGACCGTCCTGGCCGCGTGCGCGGCCGCCACCGCGCTCGTCCTGGCCGGATGCGGTGGCGGGACGAAGGAGGACGGCGCGGGGGAGAGCGCGTCCCCCGGCGCGGCGCCCGCCGCGCTCGGGCCGATCCCCGCGATCAAGCCCGCGGACGTCAAGCCGCTCGTCGGCCGCTGGGTCGGCACCGCCAAGGACTACTTCCAGTTCACGGCGGACGGCAGCGGCGTGTGGGTGAAGGGCGGGCAGAGGCTGTGGAGCGGGACGGCGATCCCCGAGGGCGGCGGGAAGTACCGCTTCTCCTGGCAGGGCGGCGACCCGAAGACCGCGTCCTACTGGGGGGTGTCCCTGTCGGAGAAGAACACCAAGCTGGTGTTCGCGGGAACGAACCAGACGTACACCAAGGCAGTCGCACACAAGGGCAAGGGATGACCGACACCACCGAGAACGCCGGGGACGCGGGGAACGCCGGAGCCGCGGCGGGCGACGGCGCGTTCGCCTCGCCCGCCGACGTCGAGCGCAGGCTGGCCGGCGTCCGCTACCTCGCCGACGAGGCGATCGCCACCACCGTGTTCCTCGCGCAGGCGCTCGGCAAGCCGCTGCTCGTCGAGGGCCCCGCCGGGGTCGGCAAGACGGAGCTGGCCAAGGCCGTCGCGGCGGCCACGCGGGCGGAGCTGATCCGGCTGCAGTGCTACGAGGGTCTGGACGAGGCCCGCGCGCTGTACGAGTTCAACTACAAGAAGCAGCTCCTCGCCATCCAGGCCGCCCCGGCGGACCGGGCCTGGCAGGAGACCCACGACGACATCTTCTCCGAGGAGTTCCTGCTGGAGCGGCCGCTGCTCGCGGCGATCCGGCGCGCGGAGCCGACCGTCCTGCTGATCGACGAGGCCGACAAGGCGGACGTCGAGGTCGAGGGCATGCTGCTGGAGGTCCTGTCGGACTTCCAGGTCACCATTCCCGAGCTCGGCACGGTCAGCGCGGTGCGCCGGCCGTTCGTGCTGATCACCTCGAACGCGGCGCGGGAGCTGTCGGAGGCGCTCAAGCGCCGCTGCCTCTATCTGCACCTGGACTACCCGGCGCCGGAGCGGGAACGCGACATCGTCCTCGCGCAGGTGCCCGGCATCGAGGCGGAGCTGGCCGAGCAGCTCGTCCGGACGGTCGGGACGCTGCGCGCGCTGGAGGTCAAGAAGGCGCCGTCGATCGCCGAGACCGTCGACTGGGCCCGCACGCTGCTCGCGCTCGGCCTCGACGAGCTGGACGAGGCGGCCGTCGCCCGCACCCTCGGCGTCGTCCTCAAGCACGCGTCCGACCAGGAGCGCGCCGCCAAGGAACTGGGCCTGAGGGGCTGATCGGATGGCCTCGCTCGTCGACCGGCACACCGGGTTCGTCGCCGCGCTGCGGGAGGCCGGGCTGCCGGTGTCGGTCGCCGAGGGCCTGGACGCGGTCCGCGCGATGCAGGCCGTCGACCTGCTCGACCGGGGCGCGCTGCGGGCCGCGTACGCCGCCACGGTGGTGAAGCGGCCCCAGCACCGTCCGACCTTCGACACGCTGTTCGACCTGTGGTTCCCGGCCGCGGTCGGGGACGGCGCCGGAGCGGTGCGCGAGGAGGACCGGCCCGTCCGGACGCTCGGCGCGGACGGCAACCCCGTCCCGCCCGCCCTGGACCCGGAGGTGCAGCGCCGCCGCGGGGAGCTGATGGAGCTGTTCCTGTCCGGCGACGACGCGGCGCTGCGGCAGTTCGCCCGGACGGCCGTCGCCGAGTACGGGCGGACGCCGGGCCAGGAGTCGTGGTTCTCCTCGGGCGTGCTGCGGGCGCTGTCGCCCGAGACGCTGATGGCCGGGCTGCTCAACGCCGTCCTGAACGGTCAGGAGCGCGGCGGGATGGCCGAGCGCGTCGCGCGCCGCACGTTCCGCGACCGGATCGGCCGGTTCGAGGAGCTCGTCGCGAGCGAGGTGCGCCGCCGCATCGCCGAGGACACCGGCGTCGAGCGGACCGCGCGCCTCGCCGTCCGGCCGCCGCTGGAGCGCCTCGACTTCTCCAGTGCCAACCGCGCCGACCTCGCCGCGCTGCGCCGCGAGGTGTACCCGCTGGCGCGCAAGCTCGCGTCAAAGCTCGTCCAGAAGCAGCGGCACGGCAAGAGCGGCCGCCTCGACTTCCGGCGGACGGTCCGGGCGTCGCTGGGCAGCGGGGGAGTGCCGCTGACGACGCACTACCGGCCGCGCCGCCCGCACAAGCCGGAGCTGGTCGTCTTGTGCGACGCCAGCGACTCGGTGTCGGCGTTCGCGCACTTCACGCTGCTGCTGACGTTCGCGCTGCGGGAGCAGTTCAGCAAGGTCCGCGCGTTCGCGTTCATCGACGCGACCGACGAGATCACCAAGTACTTCGCGCCGGGCGCGGACGTCACCGACGCGATGACGCGCATGGCCGCCGAGGCCGACCTCGTCTGGATCACCGGCCGGTCCAACTACGGCCACGCCATCAAGGTGTTCGACGACAAGTACCGCGACGCGATCACGCCGAAGACGTCCCTGCTCATCCTGGGCGACGCCCGCTCCAACTACGGCGAGCTGTCGCTGCCGATCCTGCGGTCCATGGTCGACCGGGCGCGGCACGCCTACTGGCTGAACCCCGAGCCGCGGCGGCTGTGGGACACCGGCGACTCCGCCGCGTCCCGCTACGGCGACCTCGTCCCGATGTTCGAGTGCCGCAACCTCACCCAGCTCGCCGCGTTCATCGAGGAGCTCGCCTGACCGGCCGCGCTCACCCGTGCTCGCGGATGGCGACGGCCAGGGCGGCGCCGGCGAGGGCGACGACGGCGGACACGAGCATCGCGACGTCGGTGCCGTGCGCGAGCGCCGACGGGCCGTCGCCGGACCCGGTCGCGATCGCGCCGACGACCGCCACCCCGATGGACGCGCCGACGTAGCGGGCGGTGTTGTTCGCGCCGGAGCCCATGCTCGCCCGGTCGGCGGGCACGCTCTCCACGGCCAGCCGCGCGAGCATCGCGTTGGCCAGCCCGCTGCCGACCCCGGACACGACCAGGCCGGGGACGAGCCGCCACCAGTGCGCGTCCGGTGCGAGCCCGAGCATCGCGAACTCGCCGGCCGCGCTGAGCGCCAGCCCGGCGGCGAGCAGCCGCCCGGCGGGCAGCCGGGACGGCAGCCGGCGGGCCTGTAGCGCGGCGACGAACGACAGCCCGGACCAGATGGCCAGCACCAGCGCCGACACGACCGGCGACAGGCCCAGCACCAGTGTCATCACGGTCGCCAGGTAGCTCATGATCCCGATGACGGCGAGGCCGGTGACCAGCGCGCCGGACACCGACAGCAGGAACGCGGGCCGCCGGAACAGGCCGAGGTCGAGCATCGGCTCGGCGCGCCGCGCCTCCACGACGGTGAACGCCGCCAGCAGCACCGCCGCGGCGCCGAGCAGCACCAGCACGCCCGGACGCGTCCAGCCGGCCCGCCCCCACGTGATCGCCGCGACCAGCGCCGCCACGCCGAGGCTCATGGTGACCAGCCCCGGCAGGTCCAGGCCGCGCGGCCGGTCGGCCCGCGACTCGCCGAGCGTCCGCACCGCGACCGCGCCGAGCGCCGCCGACGCGACGGCCGCGACCCAGTACCAGGCCCGCCAGCCGGCCGCCGAGGCGAGGCCCGCCGACGCGACCGGCCCGAGCGCGATGCCGAGGCCGAGCATCGCGCCCCACACCCCGGTGGCGTGGGCGCGGCGCGGGCCCGGCGGGAACGCAGCCGCGATGATCCCGAGACCGGTGGCCAGCAGCGCGGCGCTCGCCGCGCCCTGCACGATCCGTCCCGCGACGAAGACCCCGGTCGTCGGCGCGACGGCGCAGGCGACGCTGGACGCGGCGAGCGCGGCGGCGCCGATGGCGAACACGCGCCGCCGGCCGTGGTCGTCGGCGAGGCTCCCGGTCGCCAGCAGCGCCGCCGCCAGTCCCAGGCTGATCGACGACATCAGCCAGATCCGGGCCGTCGGCCCCGCCCCCAGCCCGTGCGCGGTCTCGGTGAGCGCGGCCATCGGCGCGGTGTAGTTCATGAGCGCCAGCAGCGTCGCGGCGGCCGGCAGCGCCAGCGCGGCGGCGGTGCC
>NZ_JBEYYT010000606.1:0-2054 GCF_040645715.1 Spirillospora sp. NPDC046719
TCCTCACCGATGCGTTCCGGCGCCGTGCGTCACGAACGCACGGTCGCCTTGGTCGTGACGCCGGTGGCCTTGAGCGTGGTGGCGTTGGGCAGGAGCTTTCCGGGACGCGGAGCCGGCCGGGTGAGGAAGGGCAGGCTCGGCCGGCCGGCGGCGCCCGCCTTCAGGGACCGGGCGGAGGCCGGCGCCACGCCCGTGCCCAGGCTGAGGACGAGCGGCAGGTCGAAGGTGTTCTTGCCGGACGGCGAGGGCAGCCCGATGATGGCGTTGATCACCGGGTCGAGGATCCCGCTGTCGAACGGCCCGCAGCCCGTGGCGGCCGGGACCGCCGCGCCGGTGTCCTTGGCGGCCATCGGCATCGCCGTGGGGTTGAGGTTCATCCCGCCGTAACCGGACGAGTTCGTCAGCGACGTCGGCGCGACCGTCACCGTGACGGGCCCGATCGTGCAGGTGGGGCCGAGGAGGTCGTTGCCGAGGTGGATGGTGAGCGGCAGGGTCGCCTGCAGGGTGCCGGCGTCGGTGACCCCGAGGCCGACCGGCCCGGCGAGCGACTGGGTGACGGTCAGCTTGTTGAAGGGCAGCATCGCGGCGGGGGTCATGCCCAGGATCGGGCCGATGAGCGGGAGGGTCCCCATGAGGCCGCCGGGCACGTTCACCGGGGCCGAGACGAGTTCCTCGCCCTCCACGGGAGGCGTGAGGGTGGAGCCCGGCGACAGGTCGGTCACCGCGCCGGTGACGCGGATCGCTCCCGGGGGAAGGTCCAGGCGGAACCCGCCGATCTTCGTGGTCCCGCCGGTGGTGACCTCGCGGATGCACAGCAGCCCGGACGCGCACTGCTTCTGGAAGGGCGTCGCGGCGCTCGGCGCGGAGCCGATCGTGACGGCCGGGTGGGGAGCGCCCGACGGCGGGGACGCGGGGGAGAAGTGTCCGATGACGCCCTTGCCGGGTTCGCTGAACCACAGCTGCCCGCCCGGGCCCGGGATGATCCGGGTCGGGGCGGAATAGGTGCTGGGCAGGGGGTACTCCGTGACCTTGCCGGAGCGGGTGATGCGCCCGACGTTGCTGGCGGCGGCCTCGGTGAACCACAGGGCGCCGTCGGGACCCCTGGTGATGCCCTCGGGCTGGGAGCCGGTGGTCTTCACGGCGTACTCGGTGATCTGCCCGGTCTTGGGGACCAGCCGTCCGATCTTGCCGGCGCCCGGTTCGGTGAACCAGAGCGCGCCGTCGGGGCCGGTGGTGATGCCGCCGAGCGCCGGAACGGCGGTGGCGGCTCCCGGCGGGGCGTAGGTGGTGACGTTCCCGGCGGTGTCGATGCGGCCGATCATCGGGGTGGAGTCGCTGGTGAACCACAGCGCGCCGTCGGGGCCCCGCGTGAGGGCGCCGAACAGCCCGCCGAACGGTGCCTGGTACATCGTGACGTTGCCTGACGCCGGTTCAAGGCGCCCGACATAGGCGCCTCCCGCGCCGGTGAACCACATCGCGCCGTCGGGCCCCTGGACCAGGTCGCTCATTCCCGCGGCCGTCTCCGGAAGCTCGTAGAAACGGATGCTTCCGTTCGCGGTGTTCACCTTGCCGATGCGCGGCACGGCCTGCGATGCGTCGGCGAGCCAGACCGATCCGTCCGAGGCGGTGGCCATTGCCGAGGGCACTCCCGCGTACTTCTGCGAATTGGCCGCCACGGGGAAACGGGTGACCGCGCCCGTCGCGTCCGCCTTTCCGATCCCGCCCGCGTTCTCGGCGAACCAGACGGTGCCCTTCGGCCCCCGGGCCAGCCCGTCGACCAGGGCCTCCGGAACGCCGCCCGCCTTGGGCAGCGAGATCTCGGCCGGCGGGCCCGCGAGCGCGCTCTGCGCCGGCAGGGCGGTCAGGGCGGTCAGGGTGGTGCCGAGCAGGCCGGTGAAGGCGACGAGGCGTCCCCGAAGGACGAGGCGTCCCCGAAAGACGAAGCGGTCCCGTACGACGAGGCGTCCCCGTATGGCGCGATGGCGCATGTGCGTCTCCAAGAGAGGGGTGGATACCAGGGCGAGGCCGGGGGGGCGCGGGGGGGGCGGGCCGGC
>NZ_JBEYYT010000606.1:2064-4573 GCF_040645715.1 Spirillospora sp. NPDC046719
ACGAGCCCGGGCCGGGCCGCGAGGCTCACGGCGGGGGCGCGCGGCCCCGGGTCGGTTCAGGCGGCAGGGGTCACGGTGAGGTGACGTTGATGCCGGGGTGGCCGCCGCTGCCGTTGGTGACGATGTAGGTGCCGGACAGCGATCCGTTGTGGCCGTTGCCGACCAGGCCGGCGCAGCCGCTGACGTTGCTGATCGGCAGCGACCCGGAGCCCGAGGCCGTCAGCGCGCCGGTCCCGTTGGTGTAGCTGCCGTTGGCCACGCCCGTGCCTCCGGCGCCGACGTCGAAGCTGCAGCCGGTGGCCGACAGGTGCGTGGCGATCCCGGAGATGCTGCCCGCCGTGGTCGAGCCCGAGGTGGCGCCCGTGACGTTGACGCTCCAGGGGAGGTTGGACGTGGTCACCGTGAAGGTGACCTTGATGCCGAGCACGGTGCCGGTGCAGCCGCTGAACGAGACGCTGCTGAGCGACCCGACGCTGAGCGGCGAGGCGCCGGACTTGGTGCCGTTCGGCACGCTGCCGCTGGCGTGCGACGAGGTGCAGGTGATCGCCTGGTTGGTGGTCGTGTCCTTGAACACCAGGTTGCCGGAGTTGGCCGCGGTGACGCTGCCGCCGTTGGTGACGGTGGCGGTGAGGTTCGCGGCGTAGGCGGTCGAGCTCAGGAGGAGCGCGAAGGCTGCGGTGCCGGCCGCGGTGAGCGCGGCGGCAGCGGATTTCCGCATGGTTCTGCCCTTCTTCGGGGTGGGACGCCGGGCCCTCGGGGTGGGGGCCCGGGCCTTTCTCGCGAGTGCGTGAGCTCACATTCACCTACTGGCCGGTACGGTAAGCAGGCCGGCGCGGGTCGGCAATAGCGGACGCGGCCTCTCGACGCGTTCCCCGCAAGTTCTGTCATCGAGTGAGTAAAACGAGCCGCGAACTTTTGCCGATCGTACGAACGGCTCTCCCCGGCGCCCGTGAGACGGCACGCTCATTGTCATCGCGTGAGCGCGCGGTCTGGTATCCGAAAAGGCTTATCCGTCCGTTCCGATATCGGGGGGCGGCCGGATGGATTCTGTCCGCATCGGGACGCGGTGGAGCCTTTTCCCGCGGCGGGCGCCGGAGGTACCGTCGCCGGGCAGGTCTGAGGGCGGCCGCTCCCGCCCGGCCGGATCGGCGCCGCGAGCGGCCCCCTGCCGCGTGCCCGCGGCGCGGCCGCGGTGCTGGAAGGAGGGACGGGAGCGTGGGGCCTGTGGTGCTGTCCCCCGGACTCGCCGAGGTGCTGCGGTCGAGACCGCCGAAGCTGTGCGAGGAGGTCTGCGCCGCCGTTCGCGCCGCCGTCCCCGCCTACGCGTCGGCCGACCGGACCTCGCCGTCGGCCTGCCGGATCGTCCAGGAGGCGATCCAGGCGTTCTTCGTCCGCGCCACGGGCCTGTCGCAGCCGCTGGACGGGCTGGACGGGCTGCTGCGGCTGTTCGGCGAGCAGGAGGGCGGCGCCGGGCGGAGCCTGGACACCGTGCAGGCGGCGATCGGCGTCGCGTTCCGCGCGTCGTGGCGCCGCCTCGTCGAGGTCTGCGCCCGCCATCAGGTCACCGGCCAGGACGTCGCGTGGCTGGCGGAGGTCCATTTCGCCCACAGGGACCGGGTCGTCACCCAGGTCGTCAAGGGCTATCTGCGAAGCGACGGGCGGGCGGTACAGGAGCAGGCCGCGCTGCGCCGGCGCCTGCTGCGCGGGCTCGTCGACCGCCCGCCGGCCGCACCCGCCGCGCTCGCCGACCTGGCCGTCCGGTCGGGGTGGAGCCTGCCGGCGGCGGCGACGCCCGTCGCCGCCCCGCCCGGGACCCGGTGGTCGCGCGATGCCGCGCACGGTGACGTCCTGGCCGACCCGGAGGGCGACGCGTACCGGTTGCTGGTGCCCGGTCCGTTCGACGCGGCGCGGCACGCCGTCTTCGGCACGCCCGTGACGGGCGGTCCGGTGGTGGTCGGCCCGACCGTCCCGCTCGGCGGGCTGCCCGACGCCATGCGCTGGACGCGGGAGGCGCTCGCGCTCACCCTCAAGGGCGTGATCGCCGAGGCGCCCGTCGTCCATGTCGACGACCATCTCCTCGATCTCTGGCTGTGCGCGGACCCGCACCTGACCGACCTGCTCGCCGAGCGCCTGCTGGGCGGCCTGGAGCACCTGCCCGAGGACAAGCGCACCGTCCTGGCGACGACGCTGCGGGTGTGGCTGGAGACCTGGTCGACGGTGACCGACGTGGGCGCCCGGCTGCATCTGCATCCGCAGACCGTCCGGTACCGGTTGCAGCAGGTCCGGCAGCTGATCGACGATCCGCTGGAGGACCCGGAGGTCCGCTTCGCGGTGGAGGCGGTTCTCCGGGCGCGGAACCGGCGACCGCCCCCGGGAGGTCCGCGGGACCCGGCCCGCCCCGAGCCGGGATCAGGTCGATGACGGGCACGTCCCACGGACCGCTCGGGCAGCGCCCGGCGCTGGCGCCGCCGGCGCCGGCGGGGCTGGGGGTGGCGGGGCGCCTGCGGGC
>NZ_JBEYYT010000607.1:0-4569 GCF_040645715.1 Spirillospora sp. NPDC046719
GCCGCCGTCACGAAGGCGCCCATGGAGGCGCTCATGACGGCGGCCCGCCGCACGCCGACGAAGCGGGTCAGTCGCGGGGGTCCCAGGCGCCGGGGGTGACGTCCAGGTCGAGCGGCTCGGCGACGTCCTTCCAGTCGACGAACTTGAAGTTGGTGTTCGTGCGGACCTCGCCGTCCGGGCCCGTCTCGTCGGGGGCGTTGAAGCCGTCGTGGACGACCAGCAGGCCGTTCTTGAACCCGCCGACGCGGGCGCTGGTCACCATCGCGCCGTCGCACTCCTCGGAGCCGTCCGCGTTCGTCCTGGGCGCGACGCGGAAGCGGCCGAGGTACTCGTTCGAGCCCTCCCGGTCGTAGACGACGAAGGTGTTGTCGCCCTGGCTGGACGCCAGCAGGTAGCCCTCGCCGTCGTCCTTGCGGTAGATGGTGAGGCCCTCGGCGTCCGGCGTGATGTGCGTGCCGCCGGCGCCCGGGTCGGGGCCGGTGACCTCGCACTCGTCGGTCTCGGCGTTGTAGGCGGCGGGGACGCCGAAGTCCTTCACCTTGTCGATGAGCCGGGGCGTGCCGCCGTCGAGCGGGATGCGCCAGATGCCGACGTCCTCCTGCGCGGCGTACAGCACGCCGTGCTCCTCGTCGGCGACCATGCCCTCGACCTGCGGGCCGCGGCCCGGGTCCTCGCACGGCGACCAGGTGCCGCCGCCCGGCAGCGCGAACGACGACGGCAGGTCGACGTCCCGGACGCGCCGGTAGGTGATCTTGCCGGCGGCGGTCGCCTCCAGCCTGACGATCCCGACGCGCGGAGTGTGGCGGCGGCTCAGCGCGGCGTACGAGGCGCCGTGCCCGTCCTTCCACGACGCGATCCCGTACGCGGTGGCCTGGTCGTTGACCTGGTCGAGCGACGAGGAGAACACGAACGGGGCGGCGGCGTCGGTGACGTCGGTGAGCGGCGCGCCGTGCTGGAGCGCGGCGCGCGGGTCGATGGCGTAGGTGCGGACGATGTCGCGGCCCCGGTCGGACACCACGGCGAGGTCGACGGTGTGTCCGCCGAGCCGGAACCCGTAGATCAGGTCGACGTTGTTGAAGCGGCCCGGCTCGTCGCCGGCGCGCGGCGGCGCGGGCGCGGCGATCCGCTGGATCTGGTGCCCGGACGCGTCGTAGACGGCGAGCCCGGCCTGCTTGAGGGTGGTGATGACGAGGTCGCCGTCGTGGTCGCTCGGGTGGTTCCAGATCGCGGGGTCGTCGGCGTTGGCGTTGCCGCCCGCGTCGTCGTCGAACACCGCCGGGGTCTCCAGGCGGGCGTGGACCTGGGCGAGCTCGTCGTCGTCGGCGGACGCCGGGGCGGCCGACAGCGCGGCGGCGGCCAGCGCGGCGGTCACCGCGGCGGCGGCCAGGCGGTGGCCGCGGGGGCGGAACGGTGCGAAGGGCATCGGGTTCCTCCTGATGCGCTCGGGGGGATGCCCTGCACCGTAAGTGTTAGAGCGCTCTAATTCAATAGAGCGCTCTAATCGATCAAGAGGTCCGGCGCGCCCGCGCGGGCGGCGCCGGTCAGCGTTCGACGAGCGTGAGCGCGTAGGAGTAGCGGCTCGCCCGGTACACGTGGCGGCCGAACTCGATCGCGGTGCCCTTGTCGTCGTAGGCGGTCCGGGTCATGGTGAGCATCGGGACGCCGCGCCGCTCGTCCAGCAGCCGCGCCTCCTCCGCCGTGGCGCGGCGCGCGCCGATGGACTGGTTGGCGATCCGCAGGTTGACGCCGCTCGCGCGCAGCAGCTCGTACAGGCCGTGCCGGGCGAGGTCGTCGGCGGTGACGGCGAGCAGGCCCTCGGGCAGGTAGTTGGTGAGCAGCGCGAGCGGCTCGCCGCCGGTGCTCCGGGCGCGGCGCATCCGCAGGACGGGGTCGCCCGCCGCGAGGCCCAGCTCCTTGGCGACCCGGTCGTCGGCGGGCACCGTGCCGAACTCCAGCACCTCGGTGTGCGGCTCCCGGCCGGCCGCCGCCAGGTCGTCGTGCAGGCTGGTCAGCTCGACGGGGCGGCGGATCTCCGACAGGACGACCTGCGTGCCGACGCCGCGCTTGCGCACCAGCAGCCCGCGGTCCACCAGGTGCTGGATCGCCTGCCGGACGGTCGGCCGGGACAGCCCGCAGCGCTCCGCGAGCTCCAGCTCGTTCTCCAGCCGGGTGCCGGGCGACAGCTCGCCGGACTGGATCGCGGCCTCGAGCTGCCGGGCCAGCTGGTAGTAGAGCGGCACGGGGCTGCCGCGGTCCACGATCACGCGCGGTCGGTACACCCCGGGCTCCCTCCGGGCCCGGCTCCCGGCCGGGCTCCCGTACCGGATGATACTCCGCGCTTGGCCGAACCTCCTTACCTCATAATGTCATGACAAAGCCTTGACATGGCTCGGGCGGTTTCAGCAGACTCGGCGGGGGCCGGCCGCGGCGCCGGCGTCGCCTTTCACCGGGATGGAGTGCCGATGATCAAAGACCGCGTCGCGGGAGCGCCGATCTCCTGGGGGGTGTGCGAGGTGCCCGGGTGGGGGCACCAGATGGCGCCCGGCCGGGTGCTGGCGGAGATGGGCGCCCTCGGTCTCGCCGCCACCGAGTTCGGCCCGGACGGCTTCCTGCCCGCCGGCGCCGCCGAGCGCGCGGACCTGCTGGCCGCGCACGGGCTCCGCCCGCTCGGCGGGTTCGCCCCCGTCGTGCTGCACGACCCGGACCGCGACCCGCTGCCCGAGATCCGGCGGACCCTGACCGCGTTCGGTGTGGAACGTTCCAAAACTACCGCGGCTCCCGGTGCGGACGCTCGCAGCACGGACGCTCCCGGCGCCGGTGCTCCGGAAGGCGGTCTGACGCTCGTGCTCGCCGCCGTGCACGGCCTCGACGGGTACGACGAGCGGCCCGCGCTCGACGCGGCGGGCTGGGCGGCGCTACTGGCCAACCTCGACCGGATCGCCGCGCTCGCCGCAGAGTCCGGCGTCCGCGCCGTCCTGCACCCCCACGTGGGCACGATGGTGGAGCGCTCAGACGAGGTGCAGCGGGTCCTGGACGGCTCCGGGATCCCGCTCTGCCTGGACACCGGGCACCTGCTGATCGGCGGCGTCGACCCGGGCGAGCTGGCCGCCCGCGTCCCCGAGCGCATCGCGCACGTCCACCTCAAGGACGTCGACGCCGGGCTCGCCCGCGACGTCCAGGCCGGCCGGATCGCCTACACCGACGCCGTCCGCAAGGACATCTACCGGCCCCTCGGCGGCGGCGACATCGACATCGCCGGCATCGTCCGCTCCCTCGAAGGCGCCGGGTACGGCGGCTGGTACGTCCTCGAACAGGACACCATCCTCGACCGCGAGCCGGACGACGGCGCCGGGCCGATCGGGGACGTGCGCGCGTGCCTGGACTTCCTCGCCGGGATCGCGGCATGACCGCTGCGCCCGCGTCCCTCGACGTCATCACGATGGGCCGCGTCGGGGTCGACCTGTACCCGCTGGAGTCGGGCGTCGGGCTCGACGAGGTCGAAGGCTTCGGCCGGTTCCTCGGCGGCAGCGCCACCAACGTCGCGGTCGCCGCCGCCCGGTACGGCCGTCGCGCCGCCGTGATCACCCGGACCGGCGCCGACCCGTTCGGCCGGTTCGTCCGCCGCGCGCTCGCCGGATACGGGGTGGACGCCCGGTTCGTCGCGGACGTCCCCGGCCTGCCGACGCCCGTCACGTTCTGCGAGCTGTTCCCGCCGGACGACTTCCCGCTGTACTTCTACCGCTTCCCCAAGGCCCCCGACCTGGAGATCCGCGCCGACGAACTGGACCTCGCCGCGATCGGGTCGGCCGGGGTGCTGTGGGCGACCGTGACCGGGCTGTGCGCCGAGCCGTCCCGGACGGCGACGCTCGCCGCGCTCGGCGCCCGGCCCCGCACCGCGCTCACCGTCCTCGACCTGGACTACCGGCCGATGTTCTGGGAGTCGGCGGCCGAGGCGTCCCGCTGGGCGGGCCAGGCCCTCGGACACGCCACGGTCGCCGTCGGGAACCTCGCCGAGTGCGAGGTCGCCGTCGGCGAGTCCGACCCGGTGCGGGCCGCCCGCGCGCTGCTCGACCGGGGCGTCCGGCTCGCCGTCGTCAAGCGCGGCCCCGGCGGCGTGCTCGCGGTCAGCGCGGACGGCGAGGTCGTGGAGGCGCCGCCGGTGCCGGTCGAGGTCGTCAACGGCCTCGGCGCGGGCGACGCGTTCGGCGGCGCGCTCTGCCACGGCCTGCTGTCCGGCTGGGACCTGGCGCGCACCGTCGCGTTCGCCAACGCCGCCGGCGCGATCGTCGCGTCGCGGCTCGCGTGCGCCGACGCCATGCCGGAGTACGCCGAGGTGGCGGCGCTGCTGGACGGGGTGCCGGCATGAGCGTGGAGACAGGTACGAGCGTGGAGACAGGTACGAGCGTGCCGGCACGGGCGGAGTCCCCGGCGCGGTCCCGGATCGCGGCGCTGACGGAGACCCGCGTGCGGCGGCCCGAGGCCATCGCCGAGGCGGCCGCCCGCCGGCCGCGGCGCCCGGCCCCGGCCGGCGCCCCCGGACGGCGGCTGATCGTCGCCGCCGCCCCTCCG